>CBFHUP010000005.1:0-64850 GCA_965659115.1 uncultured Flavobacteriales bacterium
CGTATTGTGACTTCCACTTTACCACGCGGTTGAACGACCGCGAACGGATGGTAGGGGCCATCATTGCGGAGATCACAGCCTCCATGCCCGCTTGGTCCAGTCACACTTTTCGAACGCTGTACTTCGGCGGAGGAACCCCCAGCATTTTGGGAGCTGAAGCCATAGGACGCATCGCAGACGCCGCTTTTCAAAACGGCGATTGGGCATTGGAAGAGTGGACGGTGGAGGCCAATCCAGAAGACCTCGACACCGCGGGGCTCAAGGCGCTCAAGGGCGTTGGAGTCACCCGATTGAGTGTGGGCATACAGAGTTTTGACCCCGATGTGTTGGCTTGGATGCGCCGCATACACAGCGCCGATACAGCCGAGTCTGCGGTGCGGAGCGCGGCTGAATTGGGGTTCGAACACATCTCGTTAGACCTGATGTACGGCCTGCCTGTTGGCCCGAAAGACCGGTGGCATAGGGATTTACAACGCGCACTGGCCCTGCCTGCGGACCACTTGAGTTGCTACATTCTGACGGCAGAGCCCCGCACACTGTACGGACACCAACTCGACAAAGGGCAACTGAACGCCCCGCCCGATGACCAGGTCGTCCGTGAATACCGCCAACTCTGTGAGGCTACTGCAGCCGAAGGGTTCGAGCACTACGAGGTCTCTAATTTCGCCAGGCCAGGCGGCCGAAGCAGGCACAATTCGGCTTATTGGGATGGCACACCCTATCTCGGAGTAGGGCCCGGCGCGCACAGCTTCAAGGCGCCGAAAAGGTGGTGGAATGCACGGTCAAACGCCGCTTTCCTGCGCGCTTCAGAGGAAGGAAACTTCGACGACCAGCAGTCTTCTGAATTGCTGAGCAAGGCCGACCGCTTCAACGAGGCCCTGATCACCGGCCTGCGCCGCACAGAGGGGGTCGACCCCCAATCTCTGCGCGCAGAAACCGGGCAAGACCTGCTGGCACAAGACGGTCTTGATGGATTGATTGGAGCTGGAGACTGTGAGTGGCACGATGGGCGTTTGCGCATCCCGGAGCCGCGCTGGCCGATGGGCGATGCGATCACCCTGAAATTGATGTGTTGAAGCACCCCCTCAACGGGACGATCTCCGTCGCTTGATCGCAGCGTCGGCGAACACCGTTGCCAACAACACCGAGGCTCCGCCGTAAAAGCCAGGCGGCATCACCTCTTCCTCACCAAAAATGAGCAAGGCCAGAATGATGGCGTAGACCGGCTCCAAATTGATGGCCATGGCAACTGTAAATGGGCTCATCACCTTCATCACTTCTACTGTGAGCGCAAATGCCACAGAAGTGGCAACGATACCAAGCAAAAGCAGCCAGAGCCAATCTGTAGTCGACGGAATGGCTTGCTGCCACCCTCCCATGATCGACATCCATGCGGCCAGGGCCAAGCACGCCGAGGCCAACTCCACCCTGGAAACGGTCAATGAAGGGGCGTGCCCTCCCCAAATGCTGTTGAGGGTTCCAAAAAGAGCCGCACAAAACGCGCTGACCAGAGCCAACAGCATGCCATGCCCGTAACTCATGTCCACCCGGTACATCCACCACAGCCCCATGACAGCCACCAGCCCCAAGAGCAGCTCTGTCGGGTCAACCCGGCGGCGGCGCAATACCGGTTCAATCAGGGCCACAAAAACAGGAACCGTGGCCATCACCGCCAGTGCCAGAGACACCGTCGACGCCTTGATGGCAGCAAAAAAAGTCACCCAATGAACCGCCACCAACAGGCCTGTGGCCATGATGCCCACCCACACCTTGGCCGACATGACGGGTCGCTTTGACCGGCGCAACCACATCCACACATACAAGCCTCCGGCACCAATCAGTGTGCGCCAAAACACAAGCGGTATGGCCGAAAGCGAAATCAACTTCCCCAAAACACCCGTGAATCCAAACACCACGACCGTGGCGTGGAGGGTGATCTGGGCGTGAAGGGGCTTCATCGAAGGCAAATCACCGGCGAACGACCGAAAGGCTCCAACGCCTCTGGTCTGCGCCCGTCAACTGCAAGGTGTACCAACCGGCTTGCAATGCAGCAGAGGAAAGCAAAAGGCGGTCCGAAGGCGCCAGGGCACCTCCATGCATGACACGCCGACCTGTGCCGTCGAGCAGCACCCAGCCCGCAAGGGCAACTTCTGTAGTCAGACCAAAGTCTTCCACACCGAAAGGATTGGGTCCAAAACGGAACGGGGCGTCCACCTCTGGTTCTACAATGCCAATGGTGCTGGTGTCGGGAAAGACAACGGTCACCTCTTGGGTCATTTGATCCGAACATACGCCGTCCTGGCTTTGTGCGGTGAGAACGACGGTGAAGGTGTTTTCAGTCAGGTATTCATGGAGCGGAGAGGTGGTGGTATCAGGCGCTGTGCCGTCCCCGAAAGACCAGAAATAGCCCCCTGCCCCCGTAGACAAGTTCTCGAAGGGAACCGGTCCGTCTTCGGTGTTCCAAGGGTCCTCCACAAAGAAGTCTGCCTGCACGGGTTCTGAGAGGTCATCCGCACTGCGTGGCAGGATGGTGTAGCCGTTCAAGAATGGGGACTCTAAATCACGCTGACCGCCAATGCCCGTGACGCCGAACACCCCCTCAGGAGCTTCGGAGCCAAACAGATCGGTGTCGGCATCCACCACCATCAAATACAAGGCCGCTCCTGTGGAAACGTAGACCTCGAACTGGGGCGCCTGGTTGGTCCATGCCGCTGGGTTGACCAACTCTACACACTTCAAGCGCACCAAATCGCTTTCCGTTTCTTCACTCAGGGCATTGACCAGCGCAGGTTCCTGCAATGGTTCGCCTTGTGTGGCGAGGATCAATGTGTCGACCAAAATCTGGGCCAGCCCTTGAAATTGCTGGATAGATCCTCGGATCCGAACACTGTCGCCTTCTTCTACGAGGTAGTTGAAGTTGTCGACCGGGCTGTAGACCTCAATGCCTGCTGTGGGGTCAATGATGGTGAAGCGCAACCCACTGGGATAGGTGTTAAAACCGTGCACGACCCCGCGCAATTCGCAAGGCACGAGCAGGCTGTCCAGCACGCCATTTCCATCGATTCCCCGGACATCCGCAATGGGATAGTGGGGGAACCCAAGGTCGTTCGGAGCAATGGTGACCGTGAGGGTTTCCTGGGTCAATTCTGCGTCGCCCGACAGGATGGTGATGGACAAGGTGAAGGTCTCCACGCCCTCTGGCTCGAAGTCGTCGACAATGCCAACGGTGAACATCTGAGGGGACAGCAAACCCTGAGGGAAAGTCAAGTCCAACGGAAACAAGGTTCCAAAATCAGCAATGGGCGTCGCGGTGCCCCCGTCGAGCACTTCGATCTGAACCTCAACTTCATTGAGGGGCAATGAGATGGGGAGTTCTATGCCAATGATGTCGCCTTCAAAAGCGAGCAATTCCGACACCGAAAATCCGATGATGGGCTCCGCTGTGGTATCCAATCCACAGGGCAGTGCATTGTGCTCACCGAAAAATCCAAAAGTGTTTTCGGGGTAGTCCAACCACTGGTCGTCCACCTCGTCCCAGTCTGGGCTTCCGGAGGTGACCTGTGGTATGCGCACCAGCGTGTTGTGCAGCATGGTGATGTCGTTGACGGGCCAGCCGGCTCCGGGGTTGACCCCCACCTCTCCAAGTACGTCTACCACCACGCCGTTGCGTTCGAGCGTCGTTGCGTCGTTGCCGTTGAACAGTGTCACGTCGTCGAGCAAATCTGCCAAGGCTATGAGGTCCGGTACTGCCGACGGATTCACGATGGTGTAAACGTCGCCAGGGCCCAACGATCCGTCTAAGGTCACCTCGTGGTTGGCCACAGAGCTGCCATTGTTGAAGGTCTTGATGGTGTATTCCGACAGGTCTGCTGTCGCCGTCGCACTGGGGTTGTAGAGCTCCAACCCCTTGCTGAAGGTGCTGCCGTCCACATACTCAGAAAAGAAGAGGTCCGTGCAGAGGCCGGTGGGATCACATGGCTGAATAGACACATCCAAATGATTGTAAGACAACGCACTACACGAATCAGCCACCAATGCAGTTACGGGCAAACCAACCTCAAAGGAGGCGGTATCAATGCTTCCGAGGTAGCTGAATCCATAGACTTCGTATTCCCCCACGCCCAATGACTCGAAGTCGTACACTGGGGTAGATGTGCTGTCCACAATGTCTCCATTGGCAGACGCGATGACAAACAAATACGGCGCCTCGGGGCTTTCCGAAACAAAGCCAAACGGCACCAAGGTGTTGGAAAAGCCCAGACAACCGATCGCCTGGTCGTCTCCTCCTGCTGTGGAGACCGCACCTCCATCACAACTGGGGGGGAGGCAGAAAATCCGCTCCACTTCCACGGGTTGGGCGCTAAATGCCACACACCCCGTGGCCGAAATGCTGTCGTAAGGAGCGCCTACCGCGATGCTGGACGGGTCCAAGTCGCCGTCGTAGCTCATGCCCCATACCAGACAAGGACCTGCCGGGCTGCCAGAGAAGTTGTACCCGAGGTTGCCTTCGCCACCGGGAACCACGTCGAGGACCTCCCCTTGAAGGTCGGTGATGACCAGGCCGTATTGGCTTTCAAATGCATTGCTCTCTGCAGTGAATGGGAGGAAGCCACCCGCAAGGTCCACGCAGATTTGTGCGGTTCCATTCTCGCCTCCTTGGGCACTGATCAATCCGCCGTCGCAGTCCAACAGGTTGGTATAACCCGGTGTTGGTTGTTGGAGGACCATCTGGTCCGAAGAAAATGCGGGGCCTCCATCGGGCAGGCGTGCCCAAGCCAGGTTGCCTCCGTTCTGCGAACCATACAACCACTCGTCCAATTGAGGTTGGCCGGGGGTCAAGGAGTCGATCAAAAAAGGATTGGTCTGGTCCGCTGTTCCGTAGACAATGGCGTCGAGTAGACCGGCGGTGGTGAGCGGTGTGGCAAAGGGAAAATCAATGCTGTCTCCTTCAAACAGTGCCACGGCGTCTCCGCCATCCCTCAGCAATCCGGGCTCAAACACCACATCTGCGCCTTCTACCGCAGGATTGGCCAGCAAAAAGAATCCTGCTGAATCCGTCGACATGCCGTCGAGGTCAAAAGCGGCGTAAACATTGCTGGTTACAGGGCTGCCGCCGCCTTTGTAAAACACCACAATGTGCCCATCAAGCGAAGCATTGGGCGCACCATAGAGTTCCACAAATTCCGTGCTGTCGGGAACAGTGTTGGAGTCGCTGTCCACCTCATTGAGGAAGATGTTTTGAGCAAAACAAGGGGCAATAGAAGCCAAGCACAGCGCGAGAAGCGCAGCGCGAAAACGTGGAGGATGGGATACGGAACGCATATTCAGTCCGTTAGAATTGGAGCGCGAAAGTAGGAACCCCAACGTTTGGAGGGTTTAACAGTTCATGAAATTAGTGGGGCATTCCCGGCGTAACTTCAGGGGTAGGTTTACCGTTGAGGGATTTCTCCATGACAAATGCTCCACATCAGGATTTGCGCCAGAACCTGGACGCCTTTATCCGCAAGTATCACCGGAACGAAATGCTGCGTGGTTTGCTGCTGCTTTTGGCGGCATTCCCGGTGGCTTGGTTGACCGTGTTGGCACTTGAGGCCTTTGGTCAATTCGGGACCGATGCGCGCACGGCCTTGTTTTATGCGTTTGTAACCACCATCGCGGTGGTCGCCTTGCGCTATTTGGCGTGGCCTGCCCTGAGGTTGTTTCGGCTCCGAGGTGGGCTGAATCACGACCAAGCAGCGCGCATTGTTGGACAGCACTTCCCTGAAATTGAGGACAGGTTGCTCAACACCCTTCAGCTTCAAGAGCGCGCAGACGCTACCCCATCAGACCAAGGACAGGACCTTTTGCTGGCCTCCATCCACCAACGCAGTGAACAGCTGCGTCCATATCGGTTCAGTGCTGCTGTTGATTTTGGAGAAAACCAGCGTTATCTCAAGTATGTCCTGCCCCCCATGTTGGTGTTTGCCGCCTTGTACATCCTTGTACCCGAGGCGGTGGATGCTCCGACTGAGCGCCTGATCCGACACCGCACCGAGTTGGTGATTCCCCCCGATTTCCGGTTGATATGCGACCAAGAACTCGAAGCCATCGCCCAGTCTGACTTTACGCTCACGGTGCGCACCGAAGGCACCGTGGTTCCCGCCAAAGTAGAGGTTCAGGCCGGTGAGGGCCGGTTCCGCATGAGCCGCACTCCTTCTGGAGATTGGAGCTATGTTTTTCGCAATGTGCGGTCGTCTTTGGACCTCGCGGTTTCAGCGCCAGGCACCCCTGCCCTGGACCTCCGGTTGTTGGTGCTCCCGAGGCCTGAACTCCAGGACCTCAGGATCGAAATACAGCCTCCCCTCCACACTGGACTTCCTCCCTACCAACAGCGCAATGAAGGTGACCTTGATGTGCCGGAGGGTACCGTTTTGTCCTTTCAACTGGGCACGCGCAACACTACGGCGCTGGGGCTGCGTTGGGGAGGAGAAATGGCCCGTTTAAACCCCGATGTCAGCAACCGATTCAGCTTCTCAAAAACGGCCGAAGAGGACCTGAACTATGTGCTCTACCCCCAATCGGAAACGGTAGGTGTATTGGATTCGGTGCGGTACCGTCTGCGGAGTATCGCGGACCGTCCCCCTACCATTCGGGTGGCAGAATTGACGGACAGCACCTCCTTGACCCGACTCACCTTCAACGGAATCATCCAAGACGACTACGGCTTTAGCAGCCTCCGTTTTGTGTGGCGTCCAAAAGGAGGCCAACAGGACATGACTCCCCTGGATGCGCCGCGGGGCCGCGAAGACAGCTTTTTGCACTTCTGGGACCTGGCCGATATCGGCGTTGGCCTTGGGGATGAAGTCGAGTATTGGTTTGAGGTCCGCGACAACGACGGGGTCAATGGGGCCAAAGTCACCCGGTCTCAGACGTTCCGCTACGCCGCGCCAACGGAGGAAGAGTTGGCACAGCGGCTGGACAGCGCCGATGCAGAATTGACGGCCGCTCTCGAAGAGAACCTGGAAGAAGCCAAGCGCCTCCGCGAGCAAATGCGGGAGTTGCGCCGCGAGTTGATGGAGGAGGACGAACTGGGGTGGGAAGAGAAAGCCGCACTCGAAGAGCTTCTCAAGCAGCAAGAAGCGCTGAAAGAGCAGGTCGAGGAGATGCAGGAGAAAAACCGGGACAAGAATGACCAACAGTCCGAGTTTTCCCCGCCCAACGAGGAGATACAGAAGAAACAGGACGAGCTACAAAAGCTCATGGACGAAGTCATGACCGACGAACTCCAGCAGATGTTTGACGAGCTCCGCGAACTCATGGAGCAAATCGAAGAGGGCGACAAGGAGCAGATCGAGGAACAACTCGAACAAATGGACCTCGACCAAGAGTCGCTCGAACAAGAGCTGGACCGGGCTTTGGAACAATTCAAGCAACTGCAGTGGGAGCAGAAGATGGAAGAGGCCATCTCGGACCTTGAAAAGCTGGCTGAAGAACAGGAGGCCCTTGCAGAAGAGACCGAGCAAGGAGAGACCCCAGAAGAAGAACTGGCGGCGAAACAAGATTCCTTGAACAAGGAATTTGACAAGGTCAAAGAGGCCCTGGATGACGCTGAGAAGCTCAACAAGGAACTGGAGAACCCCAACAAGGTTCCCACCATGGAAGACCTGCAAGAAGAGATTGAGCAAGAGATGAACGAGGCGAGTGAGCAGCTCGACAGTGGAAAGGAAAAGAAGGCATCAGAAAAGCAGAAGAGCGCTGCTGGCAAAATGGAGCAGATGGCGCAGCAGATGCAAAGCTCAATGGAACAGGGCGAGCAAGAATCCATGGAAGAGGACATGGAAGCCCTCCGAGCGCTGCTGGAGAACATCATCACACTTTCTTTCGACGAAGAAGACCTGATGGGATCGGTCGGAACCACCCAAAAGGATGACCCGCGTTATGTGCGACACGGTCAAGTCCAGCGCAAGCTCAAAGACGACGCAGAAATGGTCAAGGACAGCCTGTTCGCCTTGAGCAAACGCGTGACACAACTGCAGTCTATCGTCAACCGTGAGATCAACCTCGTCAACCTTCACATGGGCCAAGCCCTCGATGGTTTCACTGACCGCGAGACCAAAATCATCACCACCAATCAGCAGTATGTGATGACGTCTTTCAACAACCTCGCTTTGCTGCTTGACGAGGTTTTGCAACAGATGCAGAATCAGTCCAGTTGCAACAAACCGGGTACAGGAAACTGCGAGAAACCCGGAGGAAGTGGTTCTAAGCCTTCGCCAAGTGCGAAACAACTCAAGGGCATGCAGCAATCTCTGACCAAGCAATTGGAGGAGATGAAGAAAAAGATGAAGGGCTCCAACCAAGGAGAAGGCAAAGACGGCAAACGGAAGCTCAGTCAGGGCCTTGCGCAGATGGCAGCCCAGCAGGCCGCCATCAGAAAAATGACCCAAGAGCTTGGAGACCAACTCAATGAGGACGGGTCTGGTCAAGGAAACGGTCTTGAGCAGATTGCCAAGGAGATGGAGGAGATTGAAAAAGACATTGTCAACGGCGAGCTGGACCAACTCACCCTCGATCGCCAACAAGACATTCTGACACGACTTTTACAGGCCGAATCTGCAGAACGTATTCGCGGAGAAAAAGAGGAGCGAGAATCCAAGACAGCCCGGGAAAACCCGAGGGATGCGCCACCGAGTTTAGAAGAATACGAACGCAGGAAAGCCCAAGAAATTGAGCTTCTCAGGACCGTTCCGGCCGACCTTACCCCCTATTACAAGCAAAAGGTCAACGATTATTTCAATACTTTGGACTCCCCGGAAAGGGAGTGAAGCCACATCATGTCCGTACAGCGACACCTGCAAATAGCCTCCCGCATGGAAGGCATCACCGAAGTTGAAGGACTCATCAACACGATCAGCGAAGAACTGGGCGTCGATGAAACCCACTACGGAGAAATTCTCATTGCAATGACCGAGGCGGTCAACAACGCCATCGTGCACGGCAACAAACTAGATATCAGCAAGATGGTTGATGTCGAAGTGTCCGTCGAAGGCCCTGTCCTGCAATTCAAGATTTCTGATGAAGGGCCTGGATTTGACTTTGAGAACATCCCGGACCCGACGTCCCCGGAGAACCTGGAAAAACCCAATGGCCGCGGAGTATTCCTCATGCGCCAATTGGCCGACTCCTGCGAGTTCCAGGACCTGGGGCGGGTTGCCATCATGAGATTTGAAAGCGCCATATCTCAGGTTGAGAGCGCCAACTGATGGCCGAAGAGTCCATCTCTTTTCAATTTCAGCATCCTACGTTTCGCCTGCGCCACCGCAGCACTGTTCGCTTGTGGCTCCAAGCTTGCTCCCAAGCTGAAGGAAAAGCCATAGCTGCGCTCCACTTCCTCTTTTGCGATGATCCTTATATGCTCGAGGCCAACCGACAGTTTCTCAGCCACGACTACCTGACGGACATTCTGACCTTCCCCAGCCACTCAGCACAAGGGGTTTCTGGTGATGTCCTCATTTCAGTTGACCGCACAAGAGACAACGCCAAACACCTCACAACCAGACCCATAGATGAGCTTCACAGGGTCATGGCCCACGGTGTTTTACACCTCATCGGCTACAATGATCACAGCGCCGAGGAAAAAGAATTGATGCGGTCCAAAGAAGACACCTGGCTCGCTCAAAGGACATTCTAAGCCACTCAAACGTTCCACGTGGAACATCTATCATGCTCGACCATTACGATGTCATTGTTGTAGGCGCCGGACACGCCGGCAACGAAGCCGCACACGCCGCTGCCACCATGGGAGACAAAGTTCTCCTCGTCACCATGAACCTCGCCACTGTTGGCGCCATGAGCTGCAACCCTGCTATGGGCGGCGTTGCGAAAGGGCAAATCCTGAGGGAAATCGACGCACTCGGTGGGATGAGCGGCAGAATATCCGATGCCAGCGCCATTCAGTTTAGAATGCTCAACCGCTCCAAGGGTCCGGCGATGTGGTCACCTCGAACCCAAAACGACAGGCACCAGTTCGCACAACAATGGCGCACCACCCTTGAGCACAATGAGAATGTGCACCTCTGGCAAGACATGGTTCAATCCCTCATCATTGAGAATGGCACCGTCAAAGGAGTAGAAACGCAATTGGGCATCAAGATTTACAGCCACAGCACAATCTTGACCTCCGGCACCTTTCTTCAAGGCAAAATTCACCTCGGTCTCCAACAATTCGCGGGCGGTCGATCAGGAGAGCGGGCAGCAGAAGGCATCACAGAACAACTTGCATCGCACGGCTTCATCACCGGCCGAATGAAGACCGGCACACCACCGCGCGTCGACGGCAGAAGCATAGACTACAGCAAGACAGAAGTGCAGCCAGGAGAAGACACAACAGAAGGATTCAGCTACTACGCCCAGGGCACCTTTCAAAACCAACTTCCCTGCCACATCACCTACACCAACCCCCTCGTCCACGAAAAACTCGCCGCATCACTGCACCAAAGCCCCATGTTCAATGGTGCCATTCAAAGCAAAGGACCACGCTACTGCCCCAGCATTGAAGACAAAATCCACAGGTTTGCAGACAAAGACCGGCACCAAATATTTATTGAACCAGAGGGACGCCACACCATAGAGACCTACGTCAACGGATTTTCTACATCCCTGCCCAAAGAGGTTCAGCTCGACGCCATGCGTCAGATTCCAGGACTCGAGCACGTGCGCATGTTCCGGCCAGGGTATGCGGTCGAATACGACTACTTCCCGCCGACCCAATTGTACCATACCCTTGAGACCAAAAACCTGAAGAACCTCTATTTCGCTGGACAAATCAATGGCACAACAGGGTACGAAGAGGCTGCGTGTCAAGGACTCATCGCTGGCATCAACTGCCACCAAAAGAGAGCTGGAGTCGAACCATTCACCCTGGGCAGAGACGAAGCCTACATCGGCGTTTTGATTGACGATCTCGTCACCAAAGGCACGGATGAACCCTACCGCATGTTCACGAGCCGCGCAGAATACCGCATTCTTCTGCGACAAGACAATGCCGACCAACGACTCAGCCCCAAGGGTAGAAAGCTCGGACTGCTCGATGATGCTTGCTGGCATGCACATCAAACCAAACAAGACTCGCTCCATCACCTCGAATCCTGGATACAGAGTAACAACGCAGAGCCAGACCAAGTGAACCCCTTGCTACAGAATCAAGGCAGCGCTTCCATTCGACAAAAAACAAGATGGAGCCAATTGATCTCTCGTCCCCACATCAAACTTTCTCAACTGATTCCAACATCACCTGAGCTTCAAGCGGAATTCAGGTCCATACCCGAGACATGGGCGGACTTCATCGAAACCAGCATCAAGTACAGAGGCTACATCGAAAAAGAGCAAGCACAAGCAGACCGCATGAAAACGCTCTACGATCTCGCCCTACCTGCAGACCTTGAATACGGGAGACTCACCTCATTGAGCATGGAGGCCAGACAAAAGCTTTCAGCCCTTCAACCAACGACACTGGGCGAGGCAGGCAAAATCAGTGGGGTCTCCGCCTCAGACCTTTCTGTGCTCATGGTTTACCTAGGGAGGTAATTGTTCCACGTGGAACATCGCAGGAAGCGTTTCAAGCCCATCTGAGGCACTAACGGCCCCCGGGGTACCCACAACATGGTTAGCGGCCCGTTCGTCCAAAAACCCAAACAACTGATTATCAACCAACTAAATCAAAATCACGCACTACAACGCGTGAGGGGTACCTTCGCGCGCAAGAAGAGCAGACCATGAACATGAAGGCCCACCTCGCACAACTCGGACTATCCGACATCAACCCCGGTACCCAAATCGGAAACTCCAACCACAACGTTGGAAACGACATCAGCAGCATCAGCCCTGTCGATGGTGCCACAATTGGCAGCACGGGCACTTGTGACGCGTCGCTTTATGAAGCGGCCATCCAAGAAGCCACTGCGGCCTCCAAGGAATGGAGGAACATCCCAGCCCCTCAGCGGGGAGAAGTCGTTCGCCTATATGGAGAGGCACTGCGCCACCACAAGGACGCCTTGGGCGCGCTCGTATCTTATGAGATGGGCAAAAGCCTTCAAGAAGGTTTGGGCGAAGTCCAAGAGATGATTGACATCTGTGATTTTGCAGTTGGCCTTTCCCGTCAACTTTATGGGCTCACCATGCACTCAGAACGTCCTGGCCACAGGATGTACGAGCAGTGGCACCCCCTTGGTGTTGTAGGCATCATCAGTGCCTTCAACTTTCCGGTTGCCGTTTGGAACTGGAACACCGCACTGGCTTGGGTGTGCGGAAATGCCTGCATTTGGAAGCCTTCTGAGAAGACCCCATTGACCGCAGTGGCCTGTCAGAACATCTGGAACGAGGTCACAGCTGACCTTGATTATGTGCCCAAAGGGTTGTCCTGCATTATCCAAGGAGACTACAAAGTGGGAGAGATGATGACGCACGACAAGCGTGTGGCTATGGTTTCTGCTACAGGATCCATCCGGATGGGCAAGATTGTCGCTCAGGCTGTTGCGGCAAGACTCGGAAAGAGCCTGCTTGAACTCGGTGGAAACAACGCCATCATCGTAGAACCAGATGCTGAGCTTAAAATGGTCGTGCCTGGCACCGTGTTTGGAGCCGTCGGAACTTGCGGTCAGCGCTGCACTTCCACGCGCCGTTTGATCATTCACAGCAGCATTTATGATAAGGTGGTGGACGCCATCAAAAGCGCATACAGCCAGCTTCGCATTGGAGACCCGCTCGACCAGAACAACCACGTTGGGCCCCTCATCGATCACGATGCCGTTGCTGCATACAGCAAAGCCCTCGAAGATGTCGTAGCCCAAGGCGGACGCGTCATCGTGGAAGGGGGGGTATTGCAAGGACCTGGATACGAATCCGGGTGCTACGTTAAGCCCGCCATTGCCGAGGCCAACAACGATATGGCCATTGTCCAGCACGAGACCTTTGCGCCGATTCTGTACGTCATGAAGTACGACACGCTCGACGAAGCCATGGCCATGCAAAATGGTGTGGTCCAAGGCCTTTCTTCGGCCATCATGACCACCAACCTTCGCAGCGCCGAACTCTTCCTTTCTGCCAATGGAAGTGACTGTGGCATCGCCAACGTCAACATTGGAACCAGCGGAGCTGAAATTGGAGGCGCTTTTGGCGGTGAAAAAGAAACCGGTGGTGGCCGTGAATCAGGCAGCGATGCTTGGAAAGGCTACATGCGCCGGCAAACCAACACCATCAACTACAGCACAGAGCTGCCCTTGGCACAGGGCATCAAATTTGACTTTTGATGCGCCCTCTGGGCACATTGAAGGTTGCGCTCCTATTGGCCTTGGGGCTTGGGCTTCTCCGTTGCGGTTCAACGCATCAGGATGGCTCAAGACCTCAGGCCCAAGAGAGTGGGGGTGGTACCCTCATCTTTCACCTTTCCGACACCGTTAAAGCCCGCATTCCCGGCCTTCCAAGCCCAAACGGATTGACCCTGTACAATGGGCCTGAAGCCCTTGTGCTCGTCCCGATGGACAGCTTGTGCTATCAGGTTCCTGTATTTGACGGTGTGTTGTGTCTCGGCCCTGAAGGCCGGGGGACATGGACCGATGTCCTGAGAACTGGCGACGAACCCTATAGGGTTGATGTTGAGTTTGTTAAGGGCAACACACACCGCTCATCAGGCGACTGGGGAGCCGCAGAAATCTGGCGGATGGAATTTGGCAGCCAAGATCCTTGGTATGGAGACCTGGTATTGAACCGTTCTGAAAATGGCCATTTGCAAGGGACCATCGAGACCGCCACGGGCGACTTCCGGTTTCTGCATGGAACAGAGCACAATGACATTCTGACGTTGCAGACTTTCGATGGGGCGCACCTGTTTCACTTCAGTGCGAACACCAGCGTGAACGACAGTCTGGTGAAGGGGGTCTTTTCAAGCGGTAACCACTACCAAACATCCTTCCGAGCACACCTCAAAACAGATGCGGATGAGCCGCTATCTGCCGGAAATAGGGCGACCTGGACCCAAGAGCCCATTGGTTATGCAGGACAGGACCTGTTGGGAAACAAGACCGAATGGCTGTGGTCACCATCCGATACGGTGGTGCATGTGCTCAGCGTGATGGGGTCGTGGTGTCCGAACTGCATGGACGAACACCGCCTGCTCGCGGAGTTGATGGAGGCACACCCCAACATGCACGTACATACTCTGGCATTTGAACGCGGCTTGGACCGTGTGAACGGCGAGGAGATGGCCATGACCCGCCTCAAGCGGTATGCGGAGTCCATGGGGTTATCGAGGTACCCTGACAGGTGGCACATCAGTTTGGTGGGGCCCGCATCGAAGAAAGAGGCCCAAAACAAGCTTCCGTTTCTAGACAAAGTGGTCAGCTTCCCCACCAGCATTGTACTTGCCCCCGGCGCTTCTCAACCCTGGATTCACTCAGGGTTTAACGGACCCGCTACCGGTGCTAAGTACGATCTAGAACGCGCTCAATTCGCTGCGTTCATCAGCGGTCCGATGGAAAGTCGTTGACCTGATCCACCACCAGTTTATTGGCCCGATTCGCCACCTCCCAGGAGGTCAAAAACACCAAGCGTCCGATCTCTGCCATCTTGGGATAGCGGATTTTATCTGGCGTATCTCCTGGGCCGTGGTAGTCCTCATGAACACCACTGAAATAGAAGATGACAGGGATGTCATGCTTGGCAAAATTGTAGTGGTCGCTGCGGTAATAGAACCTGTTGGGGTCATCTGGTGCATTGAAGGTGTAGTCCAAAGCGATTCCCACATGCTTTTCATTGACCGCCTCACTGATCTCGTGCAACTCCGTTGAGAGTTTGTCACTGCCAATCAGGTACACATAGCGGTCATCGTCCATGTGTGCCTCGTCGAAGCGCCCTACCATATCCATGTTCAAGTCGCACACATGCTGATCCAATGGGAACGCAGGGTGATCGCTATACCACTCAGAACCCAGCAGCCCCTTTTCCTCGCCTACAAAAGCCATAAACAGCACCGAGCGCTTGGGGCCCTTTCCTGCTTTGGCCGCAGCCATCCAAGCTTGTGCATTCTCCAACAAACTGACTGTGCCGCTGCCATCATCGTCAGCTCCATTGTAAATCAACCCCTCCTTGTCTACTCCAACGTGATCGTAGTGGCTCGTCAAAGCCACAATTTCACCCGCCAACACACTGTCCCTTCCTGGCAACAATCCCCATACGTTGGTGGCTTCTACTTTTTCCGATTTGCGGGCCAAATGCAACTCCATGTTACCCAAGTCGGTGCCGTTCAACTTGCGTTTTGGCCATTTCTTTCGAACCCCTTTCATGGACTTCCATCCTGTACAACGCAAGAGCACATCTTCGGAAACCAGCAACGTGGGCAAATCTGTACCCTCTCCTTGGCGCTCTACATCCAACCTCATCCTTTCACGGCTCAACCAAGGCACCAGCCGTGACTTCAATGTGCCGAATTCCGGTGTCACCAAAATCGTGGCCTTTGCCCCCAAACTGTCCGCCAATATGCGCTTGGCAGAAGGGTTTTGGCTCCATTTACTCGGCTCTTTGGTACCAGACAATTCATATCCTTTTGAGGCGCTTCCGGGTTCCCCCGCCAGCATCACAACGGTTTTTCCAGCAACGTCCAACCCCGCATAATCGTCCCACGGGCCCTCTTGAATGCCATACCCCACAAAAACCGCGTCGGCCACGATATCGGCCACCTCAATTCCTGGATATGGCACAAAGTCGTTTTTGAAAATCAACTTCTCCGATCCCAGGGTGAGCACACCCCCTTTCAACTGGGTCACCTTGAGGGGCACAGATTGGAAGTAACTGCCATTCACAGGCTGAAGGCCCATTTCTTCAAACTGACCGGCCAAAAAAGACGCCGCCTTGCGCTGGCCGAGCTTTCCGGTTTCTCGGCCTTCCATGGAATCTGCCGCCAAAATGTGCAGCAAGCCCGACAGCTCATCTGCGGTAATTGTGCTGGCCCATTCTTGCGCTGAATCGGTGTGGAACAAGGTTTGAGCACTTAAAGCTGAGCTGTAGCTCCAGCACAATGCGATGGCAAAGAGGGAAATAATACGGGTCATGAACAGGCGATTTTAGTGACCCGACGTTCGTGTCGGCCACCTTCGAATGGGGTCTCAAGAAAGGTCTTTACACAGTCCAAAGCATCTGGGATGGCAATGAACCGAGCGGGCAAACACAGCACATTGGCGTTGTTGTGTTGGCGGGCGAGGGCAGCAATGTCAGGCCGCCAGGCGATGGCTGCCCTGATTCCCGCATGTTTGTTGGCCGTCATGGCCACCCCATTTGCTGAACCACAAATCAAGATTCCAAGGGCGTCTTCTTTTGCCACTGCTTGGGCCAATGGGTGCGCGTGGTCAGGGTAGTCTACGCTGTTTCCATCTGGAGTGCCGTGATCGGTGACCTCCATGCCGCGATCGGTCAACCACCGCAAGAGTGTCGTTCTCAAATCACCTCCTGCGTGATCATTTGCCAAGTGAATCCTCATGTCCCGAAGTTCATCTTTTGCTCACGTTGTGTCGTCCACATAAAAATGTGAATTCGCACCTTTCGCTGTTGGAAACCCGATTGAAAGAAAATTTGGAAGTATGGTCCTCTTGTAGGCTTGTTCAAGCGAGGCTAGGAACCAAACATTTTGGGGTACAAATTCTGCCCATGATGCACACACAAAAGGAGGTGATGTGCACATGCCTTTGGCCCACCAATTCCCCTGAATCTGGTTTATTATCAATGGAGGCCAAATTGTGAATGAACCCATCAATCTTCTGATAATCACAACTCCATAGGCGTCAATAAGTCTTGACAACATGGTAAAAGCTGTTGAAGACCATCGCCTCCAAACAAAAGTCCAGTGAGTTATCAGACCTATCAACAGACCTACTATACCTATGATTTCTTTTCTAAAGAAAAATGAATAATACATAGTTGGGGTAAAAACCCAAGGATGGGGTGAAGTGGGTTCGATGTGGCGGGCGAACTTGCCGGTGTGATCGGGAAGAAGAAATACGGCGTGTTGCTTGGGATGTTCCTGGGTGGGGTGCTCGCGTTGTTCGGTCAGGACAGTTCGTTTGTGGAGTATCGGTTTGCAGATGGGGGGGTGAGCAGCCGCGGAATGCTGGTGGAAGGGATGCCTTCGGGATATTGGACTTCGTTTTACGAGGACGGCACGCGCAAGAGCGAAGGCAATTGGTTGTCGGGTGATCTGGTGGGAGAGTGGGTATTCTATGATGCGTTAGGCAGGGTTCAAACCACTTTGAATTACAGCGTAGGACGCAAGGATGGTTTGGAACAGCAGTGGGATACATTGGGTGGATTGACACGCTCGTTGCCTTGGGTGCAAGACACGTTGAACGGCTGGGAGGTAGGTTACGATTCCAAGGGCGCAGAAGTCGAGAGAATTCCTTGGAAATCAGGCGAAAAAGAAGGCATTGCGCTGCGTTATGCCTTCGGCGAAAATGGAGAAAGTAGGATCATCCGTCGCATGGGGTATCGCGAAGATTTGCTCCGTTGGGTAGAGGATATCAACCGTGAAGATGACCAGGGCAGGAAGACAGGTAAATGGATGACGTTTTGGCCCAATGAACGTGTCCGTTCAGAAGGACCGTATGAGAGAGGGCTGCAGGAAGGTGTCTTCAAGTTCTTCAATCGCAATGGAGATTTGGAACGCACAGAAACGTACAAAAGGGGTGAGCGGGTGATGGATGCACCTGAAGCTGTGGCCTTGGATTTGCGCAAGTCTTTTCACCCCAATGGAGAAGTTTCAAGGCAAGGTCCTTGGCGCGAGAATACGCCCATGGGAACGCATCGCTTTTTTGATGAGTCAGGTCATTTGATTGAGGTCAAAGTATTTCGAGCTGGCGCATTGCACGCAACGGGGACGTTGGACAGTTTGGGCAGGAGGTCGGGCGAATGGACGTTGTATTGGAAGGAAGGAATGCGGAAGGAGACAGGGAGATACTCAGAGGGAAAACGCGATGGAGATTGGACTTTTTATGCCATGGACGGGCGTGTGGAACAAGAAGGGGGGTACCGCGCTGGAGCATGGCACGGCACATGGAAGTGGTACCATTTGGATGGTTCCCTGCACAGAGATGAGCGGTATAGAAAAGGAAAAGAGGACGGTGATTTTGTAGAACTGTCCATCGAGGGTGATACGTTGGCCAGGGGCCTTTATGAGCGTGGTTTAAAGCAGGGTTCTTGGTTGGAACACGTCAACGATGACCGGCGTACGGGACAATATTTAGATGGCGAACGCGATGGGAAATGGCGCCATGTTTCTGCCGAAGGAAAGGTTCGTTTTGAAGGCGAATACGTAGCGGGCATTCCGACGGGTCAACACGTGACTTTTTGGCCCAACGGCGTACGCGCTTCCATGGGTTCCTACGAGGGCGGTTTACCTGAGGGAAATTGGCGTTACTTCGATGACATGGGTGTGGTCAGATTGGTCAGACAGTATCGAAGTGGAAGGATCGCCAAAGTGAATGGCTCCAAAACGGATCGGTGATGGCGGATAAACAGGGAGATTTGTCCAGTGCATGGCCTGTAGATTGGATGGATGCTTTGCCATCCGCTGTGTTGTTGTTGTCCGAATCAGAAGTGGTCAACGCCAATGAGCGCGCCCGATTTTTGTTGGGATTGCACCGCGACTTTGAACCTTTTGATTGGCTGACTTCAGAGTTGTTTCAATGGCGCACTGAAGACAGAACCTACTATGACGCTTGTTGGGGAAATGTGGCTCAAGCTGAGCGCATTCCTGTGCGCATGGAGCTGGTGCTCCAACGTGGCGAGGAAAGGACTTTTCAGTGTGAGATCCGCTTGTCTCCTGGGCCCAATGGGAAGGGTTTGTTGCAGCTGGTGGACATCAGTGAGCAACAGTTCAGACAACAGGCGCTTCAAGACAGAGAAGCCCATTATCGGAGGTTGAATGACATTGCCCAAGAGGGCATTGTGTTGGTCCAGGACAATGTGGTGTTGGATGTGAACAGCCGTTTTTTGGTGATGATGGGATTGGATCACCCTGAAGAAGTTATCGGTGACTCCATCAAGCAATTGGGTTTTAAACGCCTCGGAAACTTGGAACCCATTGTCGGGAGCGGCGTATTTGACAGGGCCGATTGGAACCTGACCAATAAATCGGGAGAAACACTCCACTTGGACATTGGCAAGGGCAAACTTGAGGATGGTCTTGAGGTGTGGATGATGTACGATGTCTCTGATCGCAAGCGCATTGAATTTGACTTGGTGCAAGAGCGGGAACGGTTCCGTTTGCTCGTGCAGAGTTCGCCCAACGGGATTGTGTTGCTGGTAGATGAGATGGTGCGCTACGCCAACCCTGTCGCTCAAGGCTTGTTCGAAGACATAGACTTGGAGGGCATGAAGTTTGATGCACTTTTTCCAAAGTCCCTTTCTGAACGGATTGAAAACTCTGCCAAAGAGACCAGGTTGGGCAGGGTGGTGGCCGAGTGGGAGGTTGAATTGCCAACGGGCAAGCGGATCATGCTGAAGTGGAAGTTGACCATTTTCGATGGCCAACCCGCTGTTCAGGTGAACCTGTCTGACGTGACTGACCGGTACTCATTGATGCAAGAGCGCATTCGTGCAGAGGTCGCTGAGGAGGCCAACCAACAGCTTACCCAAGAGATCGAGCAAAGGATTGCGGTTGAATCTGCATTGAAGGGAACGACGGCACGGCTGAGGTCTATTGTCGAATCGGGTGAAGATTTCATCATTTGGACGGCTGCAGCAGACCACGAAGTCACCAGTGCCAATGCGAACTTCGATCAGTGGCTTTCTTTAGAGGGAGATTCGGCAGAAAACGAATCCAGAAGTGATACCCTCAAGCAGCAGGTACTCGACAGTGTTGACCTCAATGGGTTTGACATCAAGGACCGCTTTTCAAGGGCATTGGCCGGGAAACCTCAGCGTTTTGAGTGGGCCATAAGTCGGGATGAATTGGACGGCGGACGGCGCTGGCTGCAGTTGTTCTTGAACCCGATTGATTCCATTGGGGGCAAGGGGGAAATCAGTGCGATTGCATACGACATCACAGAACGGAAGCGCATTGACCGGAGAATCCGCGATGCTCTGAAGGAAAAGGAGATTTTGTTGCAGGAGGTGCACCACCGGGTCAAGAACAACCTTCAGATCATCCACTCTATTCTGAACCTTCAGAAGAAGTTTGTAGATGATGAGAAGACGATCACGGGTCTGGAAGAAATCCAGAACAGGGTCTCTACAATGAGCATCATTCACGAAACGCTGTACCAGAACACGGATGTGTCCAGAATTGGTTTTCCGAGTTACATCACACGAATTGCGGGCAACATCATTCAGAGCTACAGGAGCGAGACGCAAGTTGAACTCGTGACTGAGCTTGAAGACATTGAAGCTCCATTGGATCAGGCCATTCCGTGTGGGTTGATCCTCAACGAATGGGTTTCAAATGCGATGAAATATGCGTTTGTAGGACGAAGTCAGGGCACCATTACCGTGAAATTGGGGGTGCAAGACGTACCGGATGTTGAAGCTGATGAGGAGGTCTCCATCGAGGTAAAAGACGACGGTGTAGGACTTCCTGAAGGGTTCGATTGGAGCGGCCGAGACTCGCTGGGTCTTTACCTCGTGCAGGCACTGAGCGAGCAGCTTGACGCCGAGTTGACCGCAGAATCCGACGGTGGTACCCGCTTTTTGATTAAATTTCGGCGACCTAAAAACCTGTTTGACGGATAATCGGTTCGAATTTATCGAACTATTCCACAGGTAGAGGTCACCTTAACCTGTAGCCATATGTCGATCAACATTCTGGTAACTGAGGACGAAAGCATCGTCCGCAAAGACATTGAACAAACCCTCGAGAAAATCGGGTACAACGTTGTCGGTGCTGCCGATAACGGTGAAGACGCGATTGACCTGGCGGTGCGGCTTCGGCCCGACGTGATCCTGATGGACATCATGTTGAAAGGAGACATGAACGGCATTGCAGCTGCAGAGGAGATCAAGCGCACACTGGATGTGCCGATCATCTTCTTGACGGCTTATGCAGACCGCAGCACTTTAGGAGAGGCCAAGCTTGCCGAGCCGCACGGATACATCTTGAAGCCATTCAAGGATGTTGATCTGCAGACCAGCATTGAGATGGCCATTCACAAATTTTCAAAGGAGCAAGAGGCGCGACTTGAAAATGAGTTTTTGAGGAACATGGCCGAGCATAAAGAATCGGCTGAGTATTTGTTCGTGAAGAACCGCAGCCGGTTGATGAAGATCGACCACAATGACCTGCTCTTTATTGAGGCATTGAAGGATTACGTTGTGGTCCACACTCCCGAGCAAAGCTTTACCATTCACAGTACGATGAAGGACGTGGAGAACAAGCTGAGTGAGCGCCGTTTTATGCGGGTTCACAGGAGTTACATCGTGAACTTGGATGCCATTCACAGCATCAAGTATTCCATGATCCAAGTGAGGGACATGGAGAAGGAGATACCCATTGGTGGCAGTTACAAGGACCTGCTTGCGAGCAGGATTAACTTGCTGTGACACAGTAAAACACCTACAAAAAAGAAAACCCCGGAGACGAACTCCGGGGTTTTTTTGTGCTCCCCCACCTGGACTCGAACCAGGGACCTACTGATTAACAGTCAGTCGCTCTAACCAGCTGAGCTATAGGGGAATGCTCAGTCCCTTAAAATAAGGAGCGCAAAGATACGCTGTTTCTGTAATGATTGCAACGCTTCACGGCCCATAAAGCGGCACACTATCTTTGCAGCTGATTATTTGAGACATGTCATTTGATTCTTCTTCTGTGCTCGCGGTGGGTTCCGTTGCGTTCGATACCGTTAAGACTCCGTTTGGCTCTCGTGAGCGCATGATCGGTGGTGCAGGTACATACATAGGATGGTCAGCGAGTATGCTGGGTGTTCAAACGGGTTTGGTTAGTGTGGTGGGCGATGACTTTCCACAGGAGGAACTGAACCGCATGCAGCATGCAGGCGTGTTGGTCGAGGGCATTGAGCGCAAGGCTGGCGAGAAGAGTTTTTTCTGGTCTGGCTCATACCACATGGATATGAACGGAAGGGACACCTTGGAGACAGAGCTCAACGTGCTTGCGAACTTCAACCCCGTCATTCCTCAGGAGTGGAAATTGGCCAAGTGGTTGATGCTGGGCAATATTGACCCCAAGTTGCAGGCTTCTGTTCTCGATCAATTGGAGGAGCGGCCCCAGCTTGTGGTGTTGGATACCATGAACTTTTGGATGGACATCGCCATGGAGCCCCTGAAGGCAGTCATTGCCAGGGTGGACGTTTTGACGATCAACGATGAAGAAGCCCGTCAGCTTTCAGGCGAGCGCAGCTTGATCAAAGCGGCCCGTTGTATTCTGGACATGGGCCCGCGCTACTTGATCATTAAGAAGGGGGAACACGGCGCGCTGTTGTTTCACCAAGGAGATACCGGGTTGGATTACTTCTTTTGTCCCGCGCTTCCATTGGAAGAGGTGGTAGACCCTACAGGAGCGGGAGACTCCTTTGCCGGTGGATTCATTGGACACCTGGCCTCTGTAGGACAGACGGACTTTGAGGCGATGAAGGAGGCGGTTGTTGTGGGCAGCGCCTTGGCGAGCTTTACCTGTGAAGCTTTTGGGTCAGAAGGCATTTCTGCTGTTGACCCTGTCGCGTTGAATGAGCGGTTGGCTCAATTCAGAAAGATGACACGTTGGGAAGAGCAGAAGGTCGCATTGGCCCTTTGATTTGACCCTCAAGAACTCAAATTGACCCGCAAAGCAGGGTCGATGGGAACACCGCGTTCCCACCACTCAAAGTGAAGGTGGGGGCCCGTGCTGTGGTCTCCCGAATTTCCGATAATGGCAACGACCTCGCCTTGGGTCACACGGTCGCCAGCGCTGACTTCGAGTCTGCTGTTGTGCATGTATACTGAAAGTTTGTCCCCGGCGTGTTGAAGGATCACGGTGTGTCCGCCGCCGGCAGTAAACCCGGCAAAAACGACGGTGCCTGACCCCGCAGCCTTGACGGGACTGTTCTCTGGAGCGACAAGGTCAATGCCCCAGTGCCCCACGGCGGGATTCCAACCATCTGATATTTGCCCATCTACGGGAGACAGCCACAAACCGGTGTTGTCCAGTCCTCCGCTGCGCCCAATAGAAAAAGCGTCTTCCTCGGCCACTTCTATGCGCAAGCGTTCCAACGAGGGGTTGGTGTTTTCGGCCGCCGATGGACCATTGGCTGTTGGTGTCTCTTCGGGGGTTTCCATGAGGGATTCAGGGGAGAGTCGGCCTTCGATCACCGCAATCATGTTCTCCAAGTATTGGGCCTGAATGTTCAGTTCGCGGGAAAGTGAGTCGGTTGCCATCCACGCCTCTTTTTGCATTTGTCGCGTTTCGGTGGATACATACCCCGGTACCACCCATTCCCGCAAAGGGGTCAGCGCGATGATGGCGTAAGTCAAACCGATGATGGCAACCACTGTGGCTGCTGCCATCCACCGCAGTTGACCGGGCTTTACACGGAGTGCCCACTTTTCTGCAAAGGTCCCTTCCTCTTGCAAAATCAGCCGGTAGTCGTTGCGTTTTTGAGGCCTGCGCTTGGACGTTTGATGTGGCTTATTTGATTTCATCTGGGGTCAAAGATGGCAGAGAACAATTCAGTGTGCCGTGTATTTTGCAGACGGGGCGGTTCTATTGCAATATTTTCGCGGCAGTTGAGTTGGCACATCGCAGTGCTGCACATCATGCATCGAATCCCTACACCCAATCACCAGCCCATGAAAACCAGATGGAGGAGTCTGTTTTCAGGGCGGGTTGTGTTTTCACTCCTGGTCGTGTTTACCGTGATTTGGACCGGTTGTACCACCCAGCGGGATGGCCGGTTTTATCGGGCTTACCACAACACAACCTCTCGGTTCAATGGCTTCCACTTTGCGCGCTTGGCCATGGAAGAGGCTGACCAAAAGTTGGCGGAATCGCAGGAAGAAAATTGGGACGAAGTCATCCCCCTGTTCCTTTACGGTACGGAGGACCAGGCGGACTTTTTGTATCCCTTGATGGAACGGGCGATTGAGAAATGCTCACGCGTTGTGGACCGACACGCCATGACGCCACCCTCCAGTTTGAAGAAAGACTTCAAGCGCCCTCAACTCAACCGGTGGATTGACGACAACTACACGATCATCGGAAAGGGCCACTTCTACAAAGGGGACTTTGTAAAGGCAGAGGAGGTGTTCAAGTATTTGCAGCGAAAGCACAAAGAACCAGACAGCCAGGTGGCGGCGGGTGCTTGGTTGGCGAGGACGTACATGGCGCTGGAGAACATGCCCAAGGCCAACTCGGCATTGCTTAAGGCGGTGGGCGAGCGGGATGCCTCAGATGAATTGCGTGCAGACGCGTTTTTGGTCCAAGCGGACTTTCAGTTGACCCAAAGCAACTTCGAAGAGGCGATCGCTTCTATTGAAAGGGCGATTCCCTTGATCAAAAAGAAGAAGGACAGGGCCCGGCCCATGTTTGTTTTGGCCCAACTCAAGCAGCGCTATGGGAGAAATCAGCAGGCCATTGACCTGTTCGAGGATGTGGTCAAATTGAAGACCCCGTATGAGATGGAGTTCCAGGCCCGCATGCAGCAGGCCTTGGCGTACGACAGGAGGGGGGGAAGAAGCGAAGAGATCAGGGAGTTGTTCTTTGATATGCTCGACGACGACAAGAACGAAGCGTACAGAGATCAGGTCTATTACGCCTTGGCCCAAATTGAGTTGGAAGAGCTCAACAGAGAAGAGGGCATGGAGTACTTGCGGGACGCTTTGGACGAAGATTCGGGCAACCGGAGGCCCCGCATGAAGAGTTTTTTGGCGCTGGCAGACCTGCACCTTGAGGACCGGTCCTATGAATTGGCCCAGGCTTATTACGACAGCACGTTGGCCAACATGGACGAGGACCACCCGCGCTATGCCGAGGTGCGCAACAATGCCAAGAGTCTGACTGAGCTGGTAGAGCAGCTGATTGTGATCGTCCGCAATGACAGCCTGAGGGAGTTGTGTGACCTGGATGAAGACGCGCGGTTTGCGCGGTTGGAAGACATCATTGAAGACTTAAGATTGGCTCAGGAAGAGGCGGCAGAAGAGGCGGAACGCCTTGCTGAGGAAGCCATTCAAGCGAGCTTTAATGGACCGGGGAGTGCCACGGCTTTTTGGCCCTACAACCCGCGTTTGAGAACGGCGGGGCAGTCCTTTTTTGTGGACCGCTGGGGAGACAGGGCTTTAGAAGACGACTGGCGGCGAAGCCGAAAAATGGCGGCCGCGTTTGGAACGATTGAAGACGTTGCAGATGATGTGGTCTCTGTTGACCTGTTGTCTTCGGGCGGAGAGTTGCCAACCCCTGAAGAGCTGATGGAAGGCCTTCCTTGTGAAGAGGAGCAGCGCATTGAAGCCGACGTAGAGACGGCCACAGCGGTGTACCAAAGCGGGGTCATTTACAAGGAGAAGCTCGAAGACACGGACAACGCCATCGAGGCTTGGTTGGACCTGTTGGACCGGTTCGAGGAAAGCGGAGAGCATCCGTTGGCCCACTATCAATTGTACCGAACCTACTTGTTTTTGGAGGAGACGGAGAACTATGCGAACCCGTTTTGCAGCACCTGCAACTCCCAATACTGGGCCGATCAAATTTCATTGCGGTACCCGGACAGTGAATGGGCTCAACTTGTGGAGGACCCCGACTTCGTGGACTTTGAAGAGCAGCGCAGGTTGGATGAGCTCGCGGCGTACGAGGCACACATTATTCGCTACTATTCCCAAAAGGACTACCAGGCGATTTTGACAGAAGTGAACGCCACCTTGGATACCGTTCCCAATCACACACAGGAATGCCGGTACCGCTTTTTAAGGGCCCAGTGCATCGGATGGTTGGATGGCCGAGCCCGAAGCCGGGACAACTACATCGACGCCCTCAAGGAGGTGGTTGCTGGCTGTGACTCTACCGAACAAGGGATGGCCGCTCAGGAAATTCTGGCCGGTTTAGGTGCAGGGGAGAAGGGGCCGAAAACCAAGGAGGGAGAAGGGATTCCGACCATGCCAGAAATGGGCAACTACACGGACAAGCCTGTTTTGGAGCACTACCTCGGTGTGATCATACCCGTAAAGGATGGCGATGCCGAAGGCACGAAGGCGGCGTTGTCGGATTTCAACCGGCAATATTTTGCCAGCAGTGAACTCAAGGTGACGAGCAACCTTCTCGACCGTGAGAACCAGTTGGTGTTGGTCAAGCAGTTTGTCAGAAAGGACAGGGCGATGGATTACTACCGCGTACTTACCGGCAACCGCGAATCCATGATTGAATTCAACACCAGTGGTTACAAGACCTTCGTCATCCACACCGAGAACTATGTCGAGCTCTTTAAGAGTAAAAATGTGGACGGATACCGCATGTTCTTCGACCAATATTATCTTCGGTAGTGAAAGTCTGCTGAGGAAGGCGACAGGACCACATCAACCATGGCACGACAGCGCACCAACGAAGTTTCCCTGGAGCAGGGCATCAACCGCATTGTAGAGGGTACCCACATGGAGGGCACCATCCGCAGTGAAGGCAGCATTCGTATCGATGGATCCTTCAAGGGTGACATCCACACCGCAGGCCGTTTGGTGATTGGAAAATCAGGGCGTGTAGAGGGTCGTGTCGACTGTATGGATTGTGAGTCCGAGGGCCTTGTGTTGGGTGAGTTGAGGGTAGCAGGACTGTTGAGTCTCAAGGCGTCGAGCCGTGTCGATGGAGAAATTCAATACGGCAGAATGGCGGTAGAAGCCGGAGCCCAGGTCGTAGGTACCTGCAGGTTGGACGGAGAGCAAGACTTGCAGTTGACCACGAAAGAACGTGGCACCAGGATTGAAGATGCCCAAGAGTCGCGCCTCCAGCAATCCGCCTAAGGGCAACAGAGGGGTGATGCGCCACATGGGACTCGCAGTGACGCTTGCGGCAGGCATTGGCGGAGGAGCGTGGTTGGGCAGTCTGTGGGACGAATCTTCAGGACATGATGTACAATGGGCTACCGCGTTGTGCGCCATGTTGGGTTTGGCCGCCTCTTTAACGGTGGTTTTTCAAGACATCAAGCGATGAAATTTCATGTGATGAACGCCCTGACTGCGGCAGCGGGGTTGATTTTGGTGTCTACGTTGGGAGAACCCTTGTTGACGGATGCCGTGCGGATGCCGCTCCAAGGCGTGGTGTTGGTCTTCACGCTTGTGACGATTGTCCTCGAGCGCATGCTTCGGCCCAAAAAGGGGGTTACGCCAGGGGCCCTTGTGAGAAACGTGATGGGAGCCACCTTGATCAAAATGATGCTGGTGATGACCGGAATCTTGATTTATGTCGTGATGGACTTCCCTGACCCGAGAAACTTTGCGGTTGCGACATACCTCTTGTATGCCGCATTCACAGCGATTCTGGTAGCAGAATCTATGCGTCATTCTGTGCCACCAACGGACGACGTTTGATAGTTCTGTGCTCTCTGATGCGAAAAGGGGAGGGGGTAAGGAATGCGGGGGCTATCTTCGCACCCAAATTCGCTACGGCGATGTCGAATACTACCCGGCCATACAACGGCATTATGCGCTTTTCAATGAGGATTCTGTCCCTCCTGTTGGGCTTTGGCTTGACCGGAAGTGTCTTGGCTTCTTCTGGAGGCGGGGAGAACCCTGATCCAGGGGAATTCATCATACACCACATTGCAGACGCGCACGACATTCACTTGTGGGGTGAAGGGCCTTCTGCGTTGCACATTCCGCTTCCTGTTATCTCTTACGCGCCTGGCTTCGGATGGGATGTTTTTTCGAGTGCTGCGTTGCTTCATCACGGTGAAGACCACGTCGACATGTCGGACCACGGGTTGGATGGGGGACACGCTGCCCACGACCACGCTGCAGAAGACGGGCACGGCGATGGAGGATACCATTCGCATTCAACAGGCCTGACATACTCCTTGGATGGCAACGGCACGTTGCGTGCTGCTGATGAAACTGGCCGTACGGTAGAGGGCGTCTACGACTTGTCCATCAGCAAAAGTGTGCTGGGCATGTTCCTGGTCATTTTCTTGATGCTGCTGATTTTTCCGCGCATCGGCTCGTCCTACAAGAAGAGAAAGGGACAGGCACCGAAAGGCTTGCAAAACGCACTCGAACCTCTCATCCTCTTCATCCGTGATGAGGTGGCTGTTCCAAGCATTGGCGAAAAGAAGGCGGACCGTTACCTGCCCTTCTTGCTGACTACGTTCTTCTTCATTTTCCTCTGCAACCTACTCGGGTTGGTTCCTTTCATTGGGGCATTCAATGTCACGGGAACTGTGGGGGTGACACTGACCTTGGCAACGTTTGTCTTCATCATTACTACAGTTTCGGGCAACCGTCATTATTGGGGCCACATTTTTTGGCCACCTGGGGTTCCGCTTCCCATTAAACTGATTTTGGTTCCTGTAGAGGTGGTGGGCATTTTGCTCAAGCCCGCGGTACTGATGATTCGATTGACCGCCAACATTGGTGCGGGGCACATCATCATACTGGCCTTGACCTTCTTGGTCTTCATCATCAGCGATTACGGTGCCAACACGGCCGCCGGAATCGGAACTGGAATTTTCTCTGTGGCGTTCATGATTTTCATGTACTTCATTGAATTGCTTGTGGCTTTCTTGCAGGCGTACGTTTTTACCCTTTTGGCTGCGCTTTACTTCGGTGACGCCACCCAGGAGGCCCACCATTGAACACAACCTAAATCAACCCTAATCCTTTCCTTATGGAACTCGCAATGATCCTCATGGAGGCTGCTAACATCACCAAAGGCCTCGCTGGCATTGGTGCAGGTATCGCAGCCATTGGTGCTGGTGTCGGCATCGGTCGCATCGGCGGAAGCGCCCTCGAATCGATGGCTCGCCAACCCGAAATCAGCGGTGATCTCCGTGCGAACATGATTGTGGCTGCCGCTCTTGTTGAGGGTGCCGCTTTGTTCGCCATCATCGTCTGCTTCCTCGCAAGCTGAACCAGGCTACAGCCTCAGTTCCATGGAAGCGTTTCTGAATACCGTTTACGGTACCGTCTTTTGGTCGACCATCTCCTTTTTGGTGGTGTTGATCTTGATGCGGCGTATGGCATGGGGCCCGATCCTTCAAGGCTTGAAAGAGCGCGAGGAGGAAATTGACGGTGCCCTGAACAAGGCCAAAGAGGCGCGGGCAGAGATTGAGAATCTCCAGTCGGACAACGAGCGTCTTCTGCAGGAGGCTCGGGCTGAGCGCGACGGCATGTTGCGCGATGCTCGGGACATGTCAGACAAACTCGTTGCAGACGCCAAGCAATTGGCCAAGGACGAAGGCGAGCGCATGATCGACCAGGCCAAACAGGCCATCGATGGTGAGCGCGCTGCAGCCGTGGCCGATTTGAAAGCTGAAGTGGCGAAGTTGAGCCTCGAAATTGCTGAGCAGCTGGTGCGCCAGGAGCTCAAAGACGACGGGAATCAACAAGCGCTGATCGGCCGGATGATTTCAGACTCCAAACTGAACTGATCAAATGTCTGCCAGCTCTGTAGCCCGCCGATACGGCAAGTCACTGTTTTCTCTCTGCAAGGAGCAGAATGCAGTGGATGTTGTGGAGCAGGATATGCGCGGTCTCATTTCAGCAATGAAGGAGAACCGTGAGCTGTCCGCTGTTTTGGCCAGCCCTGTGGTGCGCCCTGAAAAGAAGGAGGCCATTGTGACCTCAGTCTTTACCGCGTATCAGCCGCTGACCGTTTCCTTTCTGACGCTTCTGGCGAGAAAGGGACGGGCAGGTATGCTGGAGCAAATGGCCCAGGCATTTGTAGCGCTCGTGCGTGAAGAGCGAAACGTGGTCTTGGCAGAAGTCACGACAGCGGTTCCTTTGGACGATGCACGGCGCACAGAAATCAATGCATTGATCGGCAAAATCCACCAGGGAGGGGTGGAATTGTCGGAGAAGGTTGATCCCACACTGATAGGCGGCTACAAGCTGCGCGTTGGTGACCGGATGATCGACGCCACGGTATTTGAGTCCTTGAGGGCCATGCACCGAGACCTCACCAACAACCCATACGAACCGGCTTACTGAGCGTATTTCAACCTCATGTCCCAGATCAAACCCGCCGAAGTTTCAGCCATCCTGCGAGAGCAGTTGGCCGGCAATCAGACCGCAGCTGACCTCCAAGAGGTCGGGACCGTGCTCCAGGTAGGAGACGGGATCGCGCGCATTTATGGCCTCTCTAATGTGCAGGCCGGTGAGCTCATTGAGTTCGAGAACGGAGTACGTGGCATTGCATTGAACCTCGAGGAGGACAATGTGGGCGCTGTACTGCTCGAGCCTTCAGGAGAGCTCAAGGAAGGATCCTCTGTCAAGCGATTGAACCGCATCGCCTCAGTGAAGGTGGGCCGCGGCATGCTTGGCCGTGTTGTCAACACCTTGGGAGAGCCCATCGACGGCAAGGGACACATTGAGGGCGACCTTTATGAAATGCCATTGGAGCGCAAGGCTCCGGGTGTGATTTACCGTCAACCGGTAAACGAGCCCCTGCAGACCGGCATCAAGGCTGTGGACTCGATGATCCCAATTGGCCGTGGCCAGAGGGAGCTGATCATTGGCGACCGTCAAACTGGTAAGACCACGGTGGCGATTGACACCATCATCAACCAGAAGGAATTTTTCGATGCAGGAGAGCCCGTCTTCTGTATTTATGTGGCCATTGGCCAAAAAGGCTCTACTGTAGCGGGCATTGTTCAAACGCTGGAAGAGGCGGGTGCAATGGCCTATACGGTGGTGGTCGCAGCTACGGCTGCCGACCCTGCGCCGTTGCAGTTCTATGCACCATTTACGGGCGCTGCGATCGGTGAGTTCTTCCGCGACACAGGCAATCCTGCTTTGGTCGTGTATGATGACCTGTCCAAGCAAGCGGTCGCATACCGCGAGGTGTCCTTGTTGCTGCGCCGCCCTCCGGGCCGTGAGGCATACCCAGGAGACGTGTTCTACTTGCACAGCCGCTTGCTGGAACGCGCAGCCAAGGTGATTGCCGACGATGGCATTGCCAAGGACATGAACGATTTGCCCGAAAGCATTCGCCACATGGTGAAGGGGGGTGGATCATTGACCGCACTCCCCATCATTGAGACTCAAGCTGGAGACGTTTCGGCGTACATCCCAACGAACGTGATTTCCATTACCGATGGTCAAATCTTCTTGGAGAGCAGCTTGTTCCTGTCTGGTGTTCGCCCTGCGATTAACGTGGGTATCTCTGTGAGCCGCGTGGGTGGTTCTGCACAGATTAAGTCCATGAAGAAAGTTTCAGGTACACTGAAGCTGGACCAGGCGCAATACCGTGAACTCGAGGCTTTCGCCAAGTTCGGATCTGATTTGGACGACGCTACCAAAGCCGTATTGGACAAGGGCATGCGCAACGTGGAGATTCTCAAGCAGAACTTGAATTCACCGATGCCAGTGGAGGAGCAGACCGCCATCATTTATGCTGGAACGAAGAACCTCCTGAAGACTGTTCCAGTGGACAAGGTCAAAGAATTTGAGTTGGCTTACTTGGATTACTTGCGCTCAAAGCATGGTGATACCATGGCTGAGTTGAAGACCGGAAAGTATTCGGACGGAGCTCAAAAGGTGATGGCTGATGCTGCCGCTGAGGTCAGCAAGCAATTTGCCGGCGCCTGAACGCACTGAAAGATGGCTGGAGGTCTCAAGGAAGTTCGCAACCGCATTGCCTCTGTCGGAAGTACCCGGCAGATCACGCAAGCGATGAAGGTCGTCTCGGCGGCTAAACTGCGCCGTGCACAAGACGCCATTACCCAGATGCGTCCGTATGCCGAGAAGCTTCAGGAGATCTTGGTCAATGTGAGTGGATCGATGGAGCCTTCGGAGAATCCGTATGCCATCGAACGGGAAACCAAGAAGGTGCTTTTGGTGGCCATCACATCGAACCGCGGTTTGTGTGGGCCATTCAACAACAACGTCATCAAGATGTCCAAGGAGCGCATTGCGGAGCATGCTTCATCGGACGTTCATGTATTGTGTCTCGGCAAAAAAGCAGGGGATGTCTTTCGCAAGACAGACCACTTTACGACGCTGACGTTGGGAGACCAACCTCACGAGATATTTGACCGCTTGGATTTCGCCAACACTTCAGATGTGGCGCAGGTGGTGATGGATGCCTTTACTTCTGGGGACTACGACAAAGTGGAGTTGATCTACAACCGATTTGTCAATGCTGCGGCCCAGGACATTCAGTGTGAGCAAATGTTGCCCATTGAGCAGGTGGCTGTGGAAGGTGATGCTGCACCTAGGGAGGTGGACTACATCTTTGAGCCGAGCCAAGAGGAAATTGCGGCCAATATTGTACCGAACACCCTCAAAATCCAGCTGTACAAGGCATTGCTTGACAGCCATGCCTCTGAGCATGGAGCACGGATGACGGCCATGCACAAGGCCACTGAAAATGCCGGGGAACTGCTGCGCGACTTGAAGCTCAGCTACAATAAGGCCCGTCAGGCGGCCATTACCGCAGAAATTCTCGAGATTGTGGGCGGCGCGGAAGCGCTCGAAGGATGATCCCACAAGCTTGATAAGACTCTCTTTACGTCAACGTCTCTTTTTGGCCATGCTTGGCGTGGTGCTGTTGGGTTTTCTCCTGACGGGTGCCGCGACGTTCATTGGTTTTGCGCGCCTGGACGAGGAATACAATGCGGCACGACTGATTCGGAAGGAGGAGGCTGTGGCGCGGAGCCTCAGGTTTGCCTTGGGCAGTGCCATTGGCAAAGAAGTGGAGGCGACGTCATTGAGCTGGACGGTGATGCCGGGTGCCTTTGCGGATCGCATCGTGGAGATTCAGGAGGTCCATGGGCTGCCGCTGGCGGTCTACCGATTGGACGGCAGTTTATTCGTGACGTCCTCGTTTGATCACCCAGAATCTCAAGGTTTTGCTGTGGACGCGGACCCGGAAGTTTTGATTGCTTTGGCGCAGGGTGCAGAGCGCTTAGAGGTGCCGGTTGGCAATGGGGACTTCATCGCTTATTGGTACCAAATAAATGAAGAGCAAAGGCCCGTGGCTTTGGTTGCATTGAGGTATGCTTCACGCAGTCTTGAAGCGGGAGGGCGCCGGGACCTGTTTCAAAATTTGGCCCTTGTTTTTGGCCTGGTTTTCATAGCTGCTGCAGGACTGGCCTTTCTTTTGGCGCGTTCTATATCGAGGCCGTTGTCTCGGTTGGGAGCACTGATGGAGAGAATGGACGTGTCCAAGGACGCAGGGTTCGAGCCGTTGCGATATGCTTCTGGTAGGAGAGATGAGATTGCAGTTTTGGTGGACCGGTACAACCGGATGGCAGAGAAGGTGCGCAAATCAGCGGCAGCGTTGGCCCAGTCTGAACGGGAAAGTGCTTGGCGCGAGATGGCCATGCAAGTAGCGCACGAGATTAAAAACCCGTTGACGCCTATGAAGCTGGGCATTCAGCAATTGGAGCGCAGGGCGCAGGACCCTGCTACAACCTCTGAGGACTTGAAGGAAAGGTTGATGGCGATGTCTTCTACGCTGCAGGGTCAGATCGATGTGCTGAGCAAAATTGCAAGTGAATTCAGCACCATGGCCCGACTGCCACAAGACGAAATGAAGCTGGCATCGCTGCGGACGGTATTGGAGCAAGTCATTGTTTTGATGGAGAAGCCAGGCGTGGGCCCCATGTTGGATATGACTGGCGATGTCACTGTGTTGTGCGATGTAGACCAGTTGAGTCGGTTGTTTCAAAACCTTGTGCTGAACGCTCAACAGGCCATTGGCAGTGGCGATGGCAAAGTCACCATTGACGTTCAAATGGACCCCCTTGTGGTATCTGTAAACGATTCAGGCCCCGGCATTCCAGAGGAACTTGCCGACAAGATTTTCGAACCCCAGTTCACGACGAGGGGCAGCGGCACTGGCTTGGGGCTCGCGATCGTCAAGGCAATCGCTGACCGCCACTTCATAACCATTGAGTGCCAGTCAAGCCCCCAATCAGGCACTTCGTTCTGCCTGTCTTGGCCGGCGTAATTCGGGTTATCAACACAGCCTTAGGGGATTATCGGTTGTTTCTTACACATAAGTATGGGGGCGAATGGTCGTCATTTGTGATTGGTGAAATTTTGCCAAAAACCTTAAATAACTCAAAATCAAGAACGCAATGAGGAAGCAACTCCTACTTCTGTTGGCTTCGTTTGCCTTCGGCATTTCTGCGGCTATGGCCCAGTCAGTGTCTGGAAAGGTGACCGACGGTGCCAATGGTGAAGGCTTGCCCGGTGTGGCAGTCGTTGTCGTAGGCTCCAATACTGGAGTCATTTCAGATATGGACGGTATGTACCGCATTCAGGCGGCTACCGGCGACGTTTTGTCTTTCAGCTTTATCGGCTACAATACTGTCCGAAAGGAGGTGAAAGGCGCTGCAATGGATGTGTCCATGGAAAGCGGTGTGGCCCTGGACGAGGTCGTTGTGACCGCCTTGGGTGTGAGCCGCGAAAAGAAAGCGTTGGGCTATTCAGTTCAAGAGCTGGGCAACAGCGCCTTCACAGATGCCAAGTCTGAAAACGTGGTACGCTCGTTGACGGGTAAAATCGCCGGAGTGCAAGTGACCTCTGGTACATCTATTGGTTCATCCTCTAAGGTGTTGCTGCGTGGCGCGAGCTCCATCACTGGAGACAACCAACCGCTTTTTGTTGTGGACGGTGTCCCGATGGACAATGCCGACTACTCTAGTGGAAACACCCAGCGTTCTACAGGTGGTTACGATTATGGAAACGCCATTCAGGACTTGAACCCAGACGACATTGAGTCGGTATCAGTTTTGAAAGGACCTGCAGCGGCAGCCCTCTACGGATCGCGGGCCTCCAATGGTGCGATCGTCATTACCACCAAGTCAGGTAAAGGCTACCAATCCAGTGGCAAGCGCGGAATCGGCATCAGTGTGAACAGCGGTGTTGCCTTCAACAACGTTTACGTCCTTCCAGACTTCCAGAACAGTTATGGCGGTGGACCAAGCCAGTCTTGGGCCGACACTTTGCCCGACGGATCTTACGTACCCAACTACGCGTTGGACGGAAGCTGGGGCCCTTCATTGAGCGGACAGAGCGTCCGTCACTGGGACAGCTGGTATGACTATGCTGGAGACGAAGGTTACGGAGAGGTGCGCCCTTGGGAGGCCAACCCAACCAATGTGGAGGACTTCTTCCAAACGGGTGTGACCCTCACCAACAATGTGAGCGTAACCGGTGCTACAGACGAGAGCGCATTCCGCCTGAGTTACACGAACCACGATCAGACCGGTGTTTATGAGAACAGCTCATTGAACCGCAACACATTGAGTTTCTCTGGTTCACAGCAAGTCAGTGAAGACCTTGAGGCCAGTGTGTCTGCTAACTATGTGCAGTCAAGAGGAGCGGGACGTCCCATCACGGGTTACGGTGAGTCGGTGATGTCTCAGTTCACCCAATGGTTCCAGCGTCAGTTGAGCATGGAGCGCTTGCGCAACTACAAGAATGCAGACGGAACTCAGCGGACTTGGAACCGTTTGAGCACGACCAACCCCAACCCTAACTACTTCGACAACCCTTTCTGGGAGCGGTACGAGAACGTACAAAATGACCAGAGGGACCGCGTGTTTGGAAACATCACGATGAAGTACAAGATCAACGATGTGTTCAGCTTGATGGGCCGTGCACTGAGTGACTTCTACATCGACCGTCGTGAGGAGCGCATTGCTGTTGGAGGTGTGCGCGAGAGCTCATACAGCGAGGCTACGCGCCAGCTGCAAGAGACCAACTTGGATGCTTACTTGAATTTTTCTGATGACCTCAGCGACGACTTGAACCTGACTGGTTTTGTAGGTGTCAACCGCAGAATCCGCAACTACAAGCGTTTGAATGCATACACCTTGGGTGGATTGAATACCCCAGGCCTCTACACCGTGAACAACGGAGCCGATGGCTATGAGGTGGGTGACTTTACCAGCAGTAAGGTGGTCAACTCTGTGTTGGGTAGTGCCAGCTTTGGTTATAAGCGCAAGTTCTTCGTAGACGTCACGGGTCGCAACGACTGGAGTTCTACGTTGCCCGCTGCGAACAACAGCTACTTCTACCCATCGGCATCTGCCAGCTATGTGTTGAGCGAAGACTTGGACGTTGACGCGATCAGCTTCGCCAAGGTTCGTTTGGGTTGGGCACAGGTCGGAAACGACACGGACCCTTACCGCACGTCTACAACCTACGCGGTGAACACCAACTTTGGCAACAGTGGTTCTGCCACAGTGCCGAACTCACAGAACAACCCCGATCTCCGTCCTGAGAAGACCAGCAGCTTTGAGGCAGGTTTGGAGTTGAACTTGTTCCTCGATCGCGTTCGCTTTGACTTCACGTATTACAACAGCACCACCGAAGACCTCATCTTCAATGTGCCGGTCTCTTCGGCGAGCGGCTACAGCAGCGCTGTGTTGAATGCAGGTAACACCAGCAACAAGGGAATCGAGCTCAGCTTGGCGGTTACGCCAGTCATGACCGATGATTTCCGTTGGGACCTCGGAGTGAACTTCGCCAAGAACAAAAACGAATTGGTCGAGCTGGCTGAAGGGATTGACAACATCCGCTATACCAGCTTGTTTGGTGTGACGCTTGAGGCCCGCCCCGGACAGCCATTGGGCACATTCTATGGGTACGACTACCAGTATGATGATGCTGGAAACAAGTTGGTGGATGACGCCGGTTACTACCTCCGTACCGACGATGTGCAGCCCTTGGGAACCATTCTTCCGAATTTCACGGGCGGTGTATACACCACTTTGGATTACAAGAACTTGAGCTTCTATGCCCTTGTAGACTTCCAAGACGGTGGTTCTTTGCACAGCTACTCCAACCAGTGGGGTAAGTACTCCGGCACGCTCGCTGAGACTGTATTCGATGAGGATGGAAACGACATGCGTGCTGCAGACTATGCTGGTGTCGTTGTCGAAGGTGTCAATGCTACCACAGGTGCTGTCAACGATGTGGCCATTGGTGCTCAGAGTCACTTCTTCTCCAATCAGGGATACGTGATTCACGCGGCGGACCAGTATGACGCCAGCTTTGTGAAGCTTCGTGAGATGCGCCTTGACTATAGCTTGCCTGCGGATATGGTGGACGACACCCCATTCAGCAACGTGAGCATCGGTGTCTTTGGACGCAACCTGGCCATTCTTCACAAGAACGTTCCACACATTGACCCTGAGGTGGCCACATCGGCCTCCAACATTCAAGGCTTTGAAGGTGGTCAGCTCCCTGCGGAGCGCACGATCGGCGTGAACATCAAGTTCGGCCTCTGATTCCTTCTAATCTGGAAAAAACTAGGACATGAATAAGAATATTTTCTTTCTCGCCGCCCTCTCCGTTGCCGTCGCCTTCACGGGATGCACCAAGGATTTTGAGGACATCAATACCAACCCCAACGAGCCGGCTTCCGTCTCACCGGGCTTTCTCCTGACTGCTTCTCAGAAGAGGATCATGGACGAGATGACGGACTCCTTTTGGGGCAGCCGTCGTGGCATGCAGCTTTCTCAGTTTTGGTCATCGAACCAGTACTCAAACGAAAGCCGTTACCAGTTCCGTACCGAGGTCACCAATGGAAGTTGGAGCGACTTTTACGCCGGTCCGCTGCAGGATCTTCAGTTGATCGTTGATCTGAACACGGAGTCTGCTGATGAGTATTCCGGTTACGGCAGCAATGGCAACCAAATTGCGGTGGCCAAACTGTTGCAGGCTTGGACCTATCAAATGCTGACGGACGCTTGGGGACCTATTCCCATGAGCCAGGCTTTGCAAGGGGTAACCAACACCACACCTGAGTACGACACTCAGGAGGAGGTGTACAATGGCATCCTCGCGCTGATTGGTGACGCCATGTCCTCTATGGACGATGGACCCGGTCCTCAAGGTGACCAGGTATATGGAGGTGACATGATGATGTGGGAGAAGTTCGCCAACACGCTCAAGCTGCGTGTAGCGATGCGCATGTCTGACGTTGCTCCAGAAGCAGCCAAGACAGCGGGTGAAGCTGCATTGGATGGCGCCATGATTATTGCCGCCAACGAGGACAATGCTCAGTTCCCTTACATCGATGCCGCACCAAACAACAACCCTGTCAATGAGGACTACAAGACGCGAAATGACTTCGCCGCCTCAAACACCATGGTGGATTGGCTCAGCTCCATGAATGACCCCCGTTTGGGCGTGTACTTCAACCCAGCTGTCAACACTGGAACCTTTGTGGGTGAGGTGTATGGACTGTCTGAGGACAGTGCAGCGGTGACCGACTTTGACGATGTGTCCCAGCGTGGAGACCTCATCCTTGGTGGTGGTTTCCCCGGGGTTTTCTTCGATGCAGCTCAGACGCATTTCTTGTGTGCTGAGGCAGCAGAACGAGGATGGGCCAATACACCACTTGGTGCAGAGGCTCACTACAATGCGGCCATCACGTTGAGCATGCAATGGTGGGGCTTGACCGACGACGCGGCCATCAACGATTACTTGGCACAAGCCGATGTGGCCTACACCACGGCCGCTGGTGATTGGAAGCAAAAGATTGGTTCTCAGAAATGGGCGGCCCTGTACATGCAAGGTCATGAGGCCTGGGCAGAGTACCGCCGTTTGGACGCTCCAACACTCAACGCATGTGCAGAAGGCGCGTTGGATGGTGATGGAAGTGTCCCTACCCGTTTCTACTATCCACTGGATGAGCAGACGCTCAACAACTCTGGCTATATGACTGGTGTTGACGCTTTGGGCGGTACAGATGGGCTCAACGTCAAGCTCTGGTGGGACGTGAACTGAGGTTCACCTGCGATTCACAACATTCAGGAAAGGCCTGCCCATTGGGGCGGGCCTTTTCATTTCCTCGGTTTTTTTGTCTGTGCCGCCAAGGGGGTTCAGAGCGCTTGGCTACTGATATCGGCAGGGAACCACACAGGTCTAGAAGGGGAGGCGTCGTTGACGATGGGTGCAACCTGTAGGGCGAGCAGGCCAGGCCCCTCTGGGACGCCCTCAGGCACGCACAACAGCTCTGAAATGGTGGCGTTGGGCCTTGGGTTGGTGACAGGGCCAAAGAAGGCGTTGTGGGCGCGCAGTGCTCCCCCATCTACCTCTTGGTCAACGCTGGGCAAATCGATGAGCAGATGTTCGATTTCCAGTTCACACAGTTGTTCGGCAAACCCGGCAGCGAGGAACGGGGGGTTGGTGTCGCTCCAGTCTCGAATGACTTGTGCATTGGTGCATTTGAGGACGATGGCCTTGGGTTTGTAGGCCTTGATCTGTTCACGGCAAGAATCCAAAGAGGCAAGGGGCACCTCCCAATCGTCTCCCTTGTTGTCCGGCATGGCATGGACGAGGTACGCGGGAACGATAAACGGGAGGGCTGCAGTGCGGGCTCTGGCGTCTATGGGTTGAAACGCATCGTGAATGTGCTCGCGGGTCTCTGTATGTGTGCCGTGGGCGTGAGGATTGAAGGTGAGGTCCCTAAAATTCACCGCCCCTCCTTCGGCAACCGACCCGACCCAATGGTCAGAGCGCACGGGCTCCACAGTGGCGGGGCCTTTGTACCAGGCCCGGGGCAGACCGCTGTGGGGATTGATGGGAACACTAAAGTCCACGGGTTGGCCTGAAGCCGTCCACAGATGGTGGTGGTGTTCCAGTGAAATGCGGAGCGTCATGCCGACAAGTTCCCACTCAAGACGGGTTGTCACAAAAGAAAAGCCCCGCCGGTGAGGGCAGGGCTTTTCAAAAAAGGTGGACTTCCGATTACTGGAAGAGGTATCCGAGGCGGAGCTGGGTTTGGAACTGAGTTCCGAGACCACCAGTTTGCTGGCTACCTGTCCAGAAAGGACGGTCGTTGATGTTTGCTGGGTGTTGTCCGCTGTAAGCGTGTCCTGCGAGGTCTACGCTGCCCTGAATGGGAGCTGGCATCTCGGTCAGGTCGCTGGGATCAACAGCATTTTGAGTTCCCCAGAAAAGGTTGTAGGCCACATTGTCTGTAGCAGCAATCTCCATGTCGTTCACTTTAGAGCTCATGAAGCCGAGTCCAGCCTCTGCTCCGATGTAGAGGTAATCGGTGAGGTATGCGTCAAAACCAGTCACAAGACCGAGCTTGAACATGCTGGCGCTCTGGCTGATGGTCTGAGTCCAAACGATGTACTGGTCCTGGTCACCGACCTGGTTTTCGTCGTCTGCGCTCCAGAACTCCTGCTCCATAGAGGAACTGCTGATTCCGTAGCCGATTTCGAATCCGATGTAGGGGCTCAAGCGGTCACCTCCTGCATCGAAGTGCTTCTCGTAACCGGGAGCAATCATGAAGGTGGATGTGCTGTAAGTGTCATACAGGTCTGGGCTTGGGATCTCATCGTCACCAGAGGTCACGTATGCACCTGCGATGGCTGGGATACCACCACTGAGGATCGTTCCGTCAGGCATGGCAGCGAAGTAAGGAGTTGGACGACCAACGCCGTTAAAGTCAAACTCACGGAAGCCGATGGACTTTTCGTTTGAGTTGTTGAATGTCAAGCTCAGACGGAATGCTGACTCCTCGTCAGTAAAGTTCCGGTACTTGATGGTGGTGCCATCGATGGGTGAGTCACCGAGTGGGGTGAACTGCAGTTCGATGTTGTGTTCGCCTCCGAATTGCTTCTGGGCGGTGGCCGTAGTGGCGAACAAGGCAACGAGTGCCAAGGCGGTCAGGATGTGCTTCATCTCGAGGTTTCAAATTTTTCCGAGCGCAAGAAAAGCAATTCCCCGTTAGTACCTGAACATATCCACGTCTTTTCCACATAGCGGCATGTTGAAGTGCTGCAAATCAGGTAAATAATTTGGATGATCTGTGTGGAAATATGGTCGAATCGTCCGGATTTTTGCAAAATGTTGGAGCCTTTGCACCCCCTTTTAAGACAGGCGTTTGACCCTGAGCGGTTTCTGCGCTTGGGACAACAAGTCTTACAGGACGCGTTCCAACACCTTCAAGACAGCCAAGAAAAAAAACGGGAAAGGTCCATGCCTTGGACAGCCCCTGAGGAAGAAAGGCGCTTTTGGGAAGAACGCTTGAGTGCTCCAGAAGGCTTGGTTTCTCTGCTTAACCTGGTTTCTGAGCGGTCCAACCGCTTGCAAGATCCCCGATACATGGGGCACCAAGTGGCGGTTCCATTTCCCGACGGTGCCTTGGTGGGATTGATCACGGACTTGCTGAACAACGGCGGTGCTGTTTATGAAATGGGCCCTACGAATTCTGCGATGGAGGATGTGCTTATGGCGCGGATCGGCCAAATGTTGGGGTTGCCAGCAGGGTGTGGCGGCATTTTATGTCACGGAGGGACGTTGGCCAATCTGGTCGCCCTGTTGGCTGCGCGCAGAAGTGCTGGCAAGGAGGGGGTCGACGTGTGGTCGGATGGCGATGATGGTTTGGGTGCCGTTCTGGTTTCAGAGCAGGCGCACTATTGCGTGGACAGAGCGGTTCGCATCATGGGCTGGGGCACTGAAGGGGTCGGGCTGGTAGAAACAGATGACCGGCACCGTATGACGCGCGCGGGCATGGAGAAAGCCATGCTGGCCATGGAGAAGAAGGGGCGACGGGTTACCGCGGTTGTAGGAAGTGCCTGCACGACCAGTTCGGGGGCCTTCGACAACCTTGAATGGGTGGCTGACTTTGCCGCACAACACGGCCTGTGGTTTCATGTCGATGGTGCACATGGAGCGCCCGCCGCATTTAGTGAACGCCACAAACACCTGTTGTCTGGCATGGAGAGGGCGGACAGCGTGGCCATGGACTTTCACAAAATCATGGGAATTCCCGCCTTGTGCACGGGGCTGTTTTTTCGCGGTCAAGAAATGAGTTTTCTGCCTTTTACGCAGTCGGCAGAATACCTCTGGAGTGATGCCGAAGATCCGGAGTGGTGGAATTTTGGTAAGCGCACGTTTGAGTGCACCAAGCGGATGCTGTCTACCCGTGTGGCTGCTGTCCTTGAAGAATATGGTCCGGAAATATGGGGAGTGCTGGTGGACCGGCTTTTCGGGCTTGGTCAGGCACTGGCGGAGCTTATCGTTCAGCGCAGCAAAGCAGGGTGGCAGTTGGCGATGGAGCCCGAAGGCAACATCGTATGCTTTCGTTACCTCCCCGGCGATTTTACGGACACCGAAGCGGAGAATGCATTCACTTCAAGCTTGCGTCAAAAGCATTTAGAACAAGGACCTCAATACATCGTTCAGACCAGGTTCAATGGCAAGGTGTGGTTGCGTTGCACCCTGATGAACCCACTCACTGAAGCCGAAGACATGGCGGCCTTGTTGGACCGTCTTGAGGTTTTGGCCCAAGAGGTGCAGCGGTAGAATTACTCTACCGTAACGCTTTTAGCGAGGTTTCGCGGCTGGTCCACATTGCGGTCGAGTTTGACTGCCATATGGTAGCTCAGGAGTTGAAATGGAATGGTGCTCAAAAGCGGCACGAGGGCATCGTCGGTCTTGTGCACTTCAATGACAAACTCAGCCATGCCTTTGACCTCTTTGTCTCCAGCGGTTACGATGGCGATGACCCTTCCTCCACGGGCTTTCACCTCCTGAATGTTGGACACCACCTTATCGTAGTGGGTGTCTTTTGTAGCCACAAAGAAGACCGGCATGTTCTCATCGATGAGTGCAATCGGTCCGTGCTTCATTTCAGCAGCAGGATATCCTTCAGCGTGGATGTAGCTGATCTCTTTGAGCTTGAGTGCACCTTCGAGGGCAACAGGGAAGTTGTATCCACGGCCCAAGAACAAGGCGTTGGGGGCGTTCTTGAATGCTTCAGCGATGGCCTCAATCTCGCCCTCTTTTTGCATCAGGGTTTCCACCTTTTCTGGAATGCCGTTCAGCTCCACAAGAAGGCGGTTGAAACGCTGCTCGTCTAATACCTGACGCAGGCGTCCAACCCGGATGGCTACCAGGGCCAAAACAGCAAGTTGGGCTGTAAACGCTTTTGTGGAGGCAACGCCAATTTCTGGGCCAGCGTGTGTGTAAGCGCCGCTGTGTGACTCGCGAGAAATGCTCGAACCGACGACGTTACATATGCCAAAGACATGGGCGCCCTTCTCCTTGGCCATGCGGATGGCGGCGAGCGTATCGGCTGTCTCTCCAGATTGACTGATGGCGATCAGGATGTCTCCTTCTCCAATCACAGGGTTTCTGTATCGGAATTCGCTGGCGTACTCAACTTCGACAGGGATTCGGGCGAAGTCTTCGAACATGTACTCGGCAATCAACCCGGCGTGCCAACTGGTTCCACAGGCCACGATGATGAGGCGCTTTGCCTCTGTCCACATGTCCTGGTGATCGTCGATGCCGGCCATGCGAATCGACCCGTGACCGAGCCTCAACCTTCCGCGGAGGCAGTCTGCGATGGACTTGGGCTGCTCGTGGATTTCTTTGAGCATAAAGTGCTCATATCCGCCCTTTTCGATGGATTCCATGGCCATCTCCAACTCGGTCACCACAGGCGTCACTTTGTGGTTTTTCGTGGTGCGGATTTTTAGTCCGCCGGAAAGGGAAATTCGGGCCACCTCTTCGTCTTCCAAGTAGACCACATTTTTGGTGTACTCGATGATGGGGGTCGCATCTGATGCGATGTGATATTCTCCATCTCCAATGCCGATGACCAGGGGGCTGGATTTGCGCGCCAAGACCATCTCTCCTGGACAGGTGGTATCTACAACCGCTATGGCATAAGCGCCCACCACTTCGTTCAAGGCAATGCGGGTGGCTTCAAAGAGGTCGAGTCCTTCCGACTTCATCAGGATCTCTTCAATCAAATGCACCAAGACCTCCGTATCCGTATCGCTGTAGAAAGTATGGCCGCGGTCGGTCAGGGTTTCCTTGAGGGCGTTGTAGTTCTCTATGATGCCATTGTGGATGAGGGCGAGCCGGCCGTTTCCACTCAGGTGGGGGTGTGCATTGACGTCATTGGGGGGGCCATGTGTGGCCCACCGTGTATGGCCAATGCCCAGGTTGCCTGTTGGGGTGGTACCATCCATATGCTGCAAGAGGTCGTCGACCTTTCCTTTGCGACGGTGGTGCTTGAGTTCTCCTTCTCTTGAAAGGACCGCGATACCCGCACTGTCATATCCACGATACTCCAAACGCTTTAAGCCTTTGATGAGCAGTGGAAAAGCTTCCTCTTCTCCTAGGTACCCTACGATGCCACACATGGCTGCAAAGTTACAGCCACAGGCCCTTTGGTTGGGTCACTGAGACCACGTAACTACAAATTGGGCGGGCGTTTCAGACTGTGTGCTGTTGAAAATGACCTGTTCCATGGCTACAGAAGAAAGCTCTGAATAGAGGTATACATAAGGACGTGTTTCCTCTCCGTTCAACCTGCGCTGGGTGTATACAGGCATGTTGAGGGTATAGGTGCTGGTTTCGGGATCAAAACCGCCATCATACGCCACGCCGGGTGATGTGGCCTCGGGTGTCAATTCAATGCCCCCAGCTTCTCGGCGAAGAAAGGCGGTAAGGAAACTCGGTTTGCCCAGTTTGGATGGGCTTGGATCAACAGGAAGGGTGATTTGGGCCCGGTTGATGACGGCACCTTCAGGCAGGTTCAATGAATCGACACCAAACAAATCAAGGCGCAAGTAGGAACCCCCGGTACCAAGCAAAACGACTTGATCCGTTCCTTCTGCGGGCATACTGTCATTGAGTGCTGAGTATGGAGCTGGCCACACATGTCTGAAATGGGTTGCCCGCGCAGCATTGCTGTTCATCACCAAATCATAACTGGTTGTGTCGGTGTCGTTGTGGTAATAAATGCGCATATAGGAAACCCCAACATTGGGCTCGAGACTGACGATGCCGCCGCCACCGGACTCAGAGCGAACAGAGATTCCCCTGAACCACTTTCGCCACTCTTCATTGTTTGAAAAGACGGTGGTGTCTGCGTCCAAAATTTCCTGCCCAAACGAAGGCTTGAGCATGATGCGCACTTGGGCACTGAGGGTGTCGCTGCCGTTGTAAACGGGTTCAGTGGGGTGCATCTGCACAGGTTGACGGCTGGGGTCCACTTTGTTGTCATCGATGATGGCCAACCGAGACTGGGCGTAGTAAGCACTGTCAAAGTTCATGGTGTCGGCCAAGAGGTCCACTCGGAGGCGTTGATCAAAGCTCAAGCCATAGGAGGGGCCATTGTGCTTCAAAGTGAGTACAACGCTGTCGCAAATGGGTCCCTCGCCAAACTCGATGGAGGTTTCAGAAAGACGGAGTTCAGCAGAAAACCAGGCTTCTGAGAAACCGCTTACAGGATCGAAGGTGCTGCCGAGCAGCAACCGACTGCGTTCATCGGTACGCAAGGAGTCTACAGGCACCATGCTGAGTGAAAAAGCCAGCGTGTCAGTGTTCAATGCCAGAAGTTCCTCTTCTGGTTGCAATGCCAGTCCGATGTTGCTGTCAGGTTTGCGACAGCCACCGATAGATAGCGTCAGGACTGACAGTCCTAGAATGAAGCAGTTTCCTGTATTCCGCATGCGGAGTTGTGGTTTCAGGCGACCAAGTTCGTTCAGAAAAAAAGGTGTGCGATGGCCGTTAAGGACCTTCCTCCCCGTGTGGGTTGGTCCTCAGGTTTGATACGGGAAACGTATCGGTTCTTATCCCTCAACGGCCTCCTCCTTTCCCTCCAGTATACTGTCGTAGAAAGTGGTCATTTCGGCAGAACTTAACTCAGGCTCCATGTACCTCATGGTCGGCTGGTTCAAGCCTTCAAACGCAGCCTTGGTTTCGTCGGTCAGCACCTCAGACCCACAGACGACAGCGTCGGAGTGTTCCATGGCGAGTTTGTTCATTGCGTCGAAAGTGGGCAGCTTGATGTCGCTGACCAAATCCGCAGAAATCCCATCATAAGCGATTTTCTCGTGCAAGCTGCCATTGAGGGTTCCATTGAACCCTTCGTCATAGATGCTGGAGACGATTTTGGTGTTTTCAAAATGTGCGTCGCCTTGGAACATTTGCTTCGCGTAGAGGGGAACGAGCGACGTCATCCAACCATGGCAGTGAATGATGTCTGGAGCCCAGCTCAACTTCCTGACTGTTTCTAAAACTCCGCGGGCGAAGAAGATGGCACGCTCGTCATTGTCAGGAACCAATTTGTCCTTGGCATCAAACCAGGTGACTTTCTTTTTGAAGTAGTGCTCATTGTCGATGAAGTACACCTGCATTCGCGCTGTGGGAATGGAAGCGACTTTGATGATGAGGGGGTGATCCGTATCGTTGACGTTCAGGTTCATTCCGCTCAAGCGAATGACTTCGTGGAGCTGATGCCTGCGCTCGTTGATCACACCAAAGCGAGGCATAAAGACCCTGATTTCGCGGCCTCTCTCGTGAATGCTTTGAGGGATGACTCGGCTGGCTTTGCTGATCGGGCTTTCCGGAAGAAAAGGCTGAATTGCTTGACTGACGTATAGAATGCGGGTCTTGCTCATGAATCTTAGGGTTCCGGGAGTGAAATCAGGCTTATTCCAAATATACGCTGAATAAGGCGGAAATTCAAGGATTGACGCTACTTTCAGGCCCGATATTTCGTGTGTGTTGACACTACTTAACGCCTTGTCAGGTCTGAAAATCTGGCCTTGGTTTTGGGGTTGTAACGCCAGAAGCGAAAAATGAATTTCATTGTTGTCCGAAAATGAGAGGGCGTGTCAGAGGTTAAATCTGTGTTGAGCTTTTCTGGTTTTGAACCTTGGAGGACGTACCTAAATGGCGCGTTTATGCAGGCTCCTGACATCTTGTTTGTGCCCACTATGGGGGCGTTGCATGCCGGTCATGGGGACTTGATCCGAGCGGCGAGAAAATGGGCGGATGGTTGCGGCGGCAGGCCCACCCACGTTGTGGTGAGCATCTTCATCAACCCTACCCAGTTTGACGAAGAGTCCGACTTTTCATCTTATCCGACAAGCCCTGAAGAAGACGCAGTTTTGGCGGCGGATGCGGGGGCCGATGCGGTGGTCTTTCCTTCGGTCATCGAAATGTACCCTCAAGGCGTTCCCAGTTCCGTCGACCCCGTCCATTACGGGGCCTTGACCGACACCCTGGAAGGGGCAAAACGGCCAGGTCATTTTGACGGCGTGGTGGCTGTGGTGAGGAATTTGATGGAAAAGGTCCGTCCCCGTTGGGCTTTTTTTGGTGAGAAGGACTGGCAGCAGTTGGCCGTGATTCAAAGGCTGATCGAGTTTGAGTTTGAAGGAATGGAGGTTGTTCCGGTGCCGACCAGAAGAGAGCAGAGCGGTTTGGCGATGAGTTCTCGAAACCAGAGGTTGTCTGGTTCTCTGCGCCGTGATGCTGCAGCGCTGTACGCAGCGTTGATTCGGGTCGCTAAAAGCACAGATCCGCAGGCCGAAAGCCTTCAGGCTGCCGCTGACTTGGAGTCGTTGGGCTTTGAAGTAGAGTATTTGGAGGTGGTTCAAGAAGGTTCATTGGAGCCTGAATGGGTGCCTGGAGAAATGCGTGTGTTTGTCGCTGCGCGTTGGGGTGGCGTTCGGTTGATCGACAACGTTTCATGCCTCCAATGAGCTGAGTTTTTGTGCAGTGAGACGGTCATTTGCGCAACTTGGCTTTCTCCTTGTTTCGAGATGACGTGTTTTCGCCGAACTTGGCACCAAAATCCACAGCATGGGAGCCATTGGACCTACACAAGTCATTCTGATTGTCCTCGTGATATTGTTGCTTTTTGGAGGCCGCAAGATTCCAGAACTCATGCGCGGTTTGGGCCGTGGTGTGAAGGAATTTAAGGACGCGACGCAGGAAGACGGCAAGGGACAGGATGAGGACGGCAAAGGGTAGAACAACCCTTTCATTTTGGGCACACCTGCCCTCGATCTTCATGGTCGTTTTGTCACACGATGCGGCAGCAGTCCAGCCATTGATGCAGGACTCCCTGACTTCAAAGGTGGACAGCACGGTGTATTCTGACGCGTTTCTTTTGGCGGCCCGTGCCGACTCTATGTGGTTGGATTGGTGCGCAGAAGTGCATTGTCTGAGCACCGACAGTGCCATTTGGTATGCTGGTACATCCAGCAAATCCCTGTCGCGTGATCTGGATACCGTTGCTGTCGTGCAGGCGTTGAATGACCTTGACGGCAGAACGCCCTTGGATTTGAGCCCAAATGGTGCCGTGCTGGATCGCGTCGTTTTTATGATGCGGAACCGGCCCCGTTTTCTAGGAAAAATGATGGGCCGTTCGGTGCAGTATTTCCCTCTGTTTGAAGAGGCGTTGGACCGGCACAATCTGCCGTTAGAATTGAAATACCTCCCCGTATTGGAGAGTGGGTTGAATCCTTTGGCCCGCAGTGGTGCTGGGGCAACGGGGCTATGGCAGTTCATGTATGCTACGGGCCGGAGCCAGAAGCTGGCGATCAACAGTTGGGTGGATGAACGTCGGGACCCTTTGTCATCTACCGAGGCGGCTTGCCGTTTCCTCAAGCGGTTGAGCGATATCTATGACGGGGACTGGCATTTGGCCTTGGCAGCTTACAATGCTGGACCTGGCAACGTAAACAAAGCCATTCGCCGTTCTGGATCGCGTGACTTTTGGAAGGTGCGCCGGTTTTTGCCTCGGGAGACGGCCAAGTATGTGCCTTCGCTGATTGCATTGGTTTACCTCTTTGAGCACCCTGTGGATGCGGGACTTGTCCCGAGTCAACCGTTGGCCCCCAGCTTCACTTTGGATACGGTCATGTTGAGGCGAAACGTGAGGTTTGATCAAGCTGCACGGGCGATGGGCCGGCCAGTGGCTGAGGTGGCACAGTTGAACCCCCAATACAGAAAGGAGCTGATTCCCGGTGGGGTGGATGGCGGCTGGCCTTTGGTGCTTCCCGTTGATGTGATCGGACCGTTTTTGGACGCCCTGCCTGAGGCTTTGGAATGGGAGGCAGACAAGACACCGGAGGTCAGTTTTGAGCCAGAGGTTACAGTCTATCGGGTGCGTTCGGGTGATGTACTGGGCACGATCGCCGAAAAGCACGGGGTCAGCATCCGAGAATTGAGGTCTTGGAACGGACTGAAAGGAGACATGATTCGGGCGGGTCAAAAACTATACATCCATGCAGATCCTCGCTAAAACCAGAGCTTTTATGATGGCTGCGCGCATGGCAACGGTGTTCAGCGCGGTGTGGATGGCGGTTTGGCTCACGGGCTGCGGAGGGCCAGAGGTGCCACAAACAAAGGCAGAGCGTTATGCGCTGTTGCCAGGTAAGCTGGGGCCCAGTGGCGAAGTGGTCATGGTCGTGTCCAAGCCCATGTGGGACCGTGGGATTGGCGATGTGGTGGACAGTTTGTTTGCCAACCCTGTGCGCGTATTGCCCCAATTTGAGCCGAGGTTCGATGTATTGAGGTTGGACCCAGAGGAGTTTGACCGCTTTTGGAAGCCCCACCGCAACCTCGTCATCTTCGACATTGAGGACCGCATTGACACCCAAGAACCCCAATTGACGGTGTACCGCAACCGTTATGCGAAGGGGCAGATTTACACCGAAATAAAAGCCAAAAACGTGGCGGGCGCCATTGCGGCCTTGATCAGCGCAGAAGGCGGACTCATGCTGGCCGACCTGCTCGAGGCAGAGGAGGCCAAGCGCTACGGCGAATTGGTGGCACTGGACCGCAATGGGCCATTGGAGTTGGAGTTGCAGCGCAAACACGGTTTGAGCGCTGTGTTGCCACGGGATGCCCGATTGGTGTCGAGTGCTGGAGGGTTTTGTTGGATTGAGCGGTCATTGACCCGCATGAAAGGGGGAAGAAACCACGACGTGCAGTTGGGCATTGTGGTGCACCGTTCTCCGTATCACGGACCGGAGGATTTTTCCATGGAACGGATGCTGGCCCGCCGGGACTCGCTGTTCAAGGCCCGGGTGTCCAGTCCCAATGAAGACAGCTATATGACGACTGAATATCGGCTGCCGCCGTTGTACGAGGAGGTGTCGTTTCGCGGAGGTTTTGCTGCGACCATGAGGGGGCTTTGGCGCATGGAGGGCGACTTCATGGGGGGGCCTTGGACTTCGATCGCGTGGGTGGATGGAGAACGCGGCCAATTGGTGACGGTAGACGGCTATGTCTACGCCCCTTATTTTGGGAAACGCGAGTATTTGAGGGCGTTGGAAGCCACGGTGCGTTCTTTTGCACCTGTCAAAAAATAGACCTGTATGAAGCACATCATTCACTACACATTGCGGGCAGATGGCCCCGAAGGCGAGATCATCGAAGCCACAGTACCAGAGGAGCCCTTTGCGTTTAGCGGGGGATCAGAAGAGGTACTGGATGAGTTGGAGGCGGCCGTGTCGGCTGCCAAAATTGGGGACCGTTTCGATTTGCTTGTGCCCTTTGACAAGGCTTACGGTCCAGAAATGGAAGGTGCCTTTGCCGTGTTGCCCAAAGCGCAATTTGTGGATGACGACGGCTTTGATGAAAGTGTGATGGCAGAAGGTGAGGTGGTCGTGATGCGAGACGATGAAGGTGAAGAGGTGCATGGCGTGGTGATCCACGTGGGAGAAGAAGAGGTAGAGGTGGACTTTAACCACCCCTTGGCGGGCATTGACCTCCACTTCACGGTGCAGGTCATGGCGCGTGAAGACGAGTAACCTCTCCAAGGTTATATTCGAACCTTATACTCTGATACAGTGACCAGTACGAGAAAGCCCAGACGCAGCAAGGCCCATGATTTCTCTGCGCTATCCACCTCTGTGGGGGTGGCGCTGACCTTGGCGTTGTGGGGGGCCTTGGTGGCGGGCACACTGTTGGTTCAAGACCTCAAAGTGGATTGGATGTCTTCCATGCGTGTAGAGTTGATTCTGGTTGAACCACCTTCAGACCAGCGGTCCGTTGACCTTTGGGTGCAGCAGGTTCAAGCAGATGATGCGGTGACTGAGGTCGTATATGTGGACCCTGATTCTGCAGCCCGAGAGCTTGAGTCTGAGTTGGGAGAGCCCTTTATGGACTTCTTGGGCGCCTCGCCTTTGCCGGCGGTATTGGAAGTGGCCTTGGCGCCTGAGTGGATGAGGAAATGGGGGCTTGCCGGACTGAGCGAGAAGGAGGCGGAGTGGCAGGATTTAAAAGGGGTGGCGCGGGTAGAATACCCCAGGGCCTTGCTGGCTCAATTGGATCGGGGTTTTCAAGATTGGACATACCCGGGCTTTTTGTTGGTGGCGGTGTTGATGGCCATCGTGGTGGCGCAAATCATGAATGTGGTCAGACTGAGTGTCTTTGGCCGTCGTTTTTTGATCCGCAGCATGGAGCTTGTTGGGGCGCCGCCTCATCGGATTCGCCGGCCTTTTATTGCTGAGGCCATGGGCTATGGTGCGGTAGGAGCATTGCTGGCCTACGCTGGATTGGTGGCCGTGTTGTTGGGGGCCCGCTCTTTCCTTCCCGATGCCATGGCATCATGGGGGGCTGGGGAGTTGGGGGTCATCTTGTTGAGTCAAATGGCTGTGGGATTGGTGCTCACGGGTTTGAGCGCGCGGTGGGCGGTCAGCCGATATTTTGGAGCTCGACTCGACAAACTCATGTAGGTTCGGGACCCGGCTGTCGCACAGCCTAGAAAGAGGTCTTATTTTCGCACACATGAGCACGTCGACCAACCTGCATGAAGGACGCAATGCGTTTCCTTTTGAGCGCCGCAATTATCTGTTCTTTTTGATGGGCATCGCACTCCTGGTTGTGGGTTACCTGCTCATGAGTGGAGGCGGGGTTGAAGACCCCAATGAATTCTCCGAGGCCATTTTTAGTGCCCGCCGCATTACCCTGGCGCCGCTGACGGTGATGGCTGGATATGGGATCATTTTCTACAGCATTCTCAAGCGTTTCCCCCCTGAGAAAGCAGAGGCTTAATGGAAATTTGGGAGGCCATCCTGTTGGGAGTGGTCCAAGGTTTGACCGAGTTTTTGCCGGTGAGCAGCTCGGGTCACTTGGAGTTGGGCAAAGCCCTTCTTGGCATTGAAGAAGCGGGTCTTGCTTTCAGTGTGGTGGTGCACGGTGCCACTGCGTTGAGTACAATTGTGGTTTTCAGAAGTGACATTGTGGGACTGGTGAAGGGCCTGCCGAGTGTCTCTGCAGAAGGTGAGGAGGCAAGGACTTTTGCGGCTTACGTGCTCTGGTCTATGTTGCCTTTGGCGGTGGTTTACATCTGGTTTATGGACGACTTAGAGGCGCGATTGGACGGCCATATTGAGGCGGTTGGTGCGGCCTTGATGCTGACCAGTGCACTCCTGTTTTGGGCCCACCGCAGTGGCCACCGTGGAGGGCGGTTGGGCTGGTTGTCGGTGTTGTTGATTGGGTGCGCTCAGGCGGTCGCTGTATTGCCAGGCATCAGCCGAAGTGGCGCGACCATTTCGGCAGCATTGCTCTTGGGCATTGACCGAAGTGAGGCGGCGCGGTTCAGTTTTTTGATGGTTCTACCCCCAATCCTTGGGGCGACCGCACTCGAGGTAATGGACCTCATTGAAGAACCCGCAATGCTGGCGTCTGTCTCGGTCACGGCTTTGTTGGCGGCTGCATTGGCGGCTTTTTTAAGCGGACTCTGGGCGTGTCGAACCATGATCAACTTGGTGAAGCGCAATGGATTCATGGGGTTCGCCGTTTACTGCGCAGCTGTTGGTGCTCTTGCCATCGGCCTTTCATGGATTTCTTGAGTAACATGCCACGCTTCTCTTTGACTTTACTGACCGTTGTGTTGGCGTTGGCCTCGTGTACACCGAAGGTGCAATTTTCCGAGCCCATGCCTCCAGGACGGATCAACCTCCCCAACATCCCCAAGGCGATGCGGGGGGTGATCATGGATGACGGTGACCCAATGGTGATTGGGAAGGACACGTTGTGGACGGGAGAAGAGGTCCTGATCAATGGTGAGGACTTTCTGTTGCGCCGCATGGCGGGCCACATCATCATGAACAAGCTGGTCGAAGAAACCGGACATTGGGAGGTGATTCCAATCCGCAAGACCAAGGACAGCATGTATCTGTGCCAGTTCGACGAAGAGGACGCGTTTCTACAGCGCATGACGGCCCTGTTGGAAGTGTCGCCAGAATCTCGCTCTACGGAAGGTCAGTTCGCATATGAATACAGCTTACTGAGTCCCTCTGCAAAGGAGTTTAAGCAGATGCTTCAAGGGCGCTGGTATGCCGAAGAAGAGGGCGCGTGCCCCTTGCCAAAAGGAGGAGAGGTCAAGCCATAAGGCCGGCCACCTCGGACCAGTTGATGCGACTCAGAATGGCCGAAACGTAGTCTGAGCGTTTGTTCTGGTAATTCAGATAATAGGCGTGTTCCCAAACGTCGATGCCGAGGATGGGCCTTCCTTGAATGCCGCTGTCCACCACGCCCGTCATCAGTGGGTTGTCTTGGTTTGGGGTGGAGGCCACAAAGAGCCTTTCGGGTTGATCGACATCTTGTACGAGCCAGGCCCAACCGGAACCGAATCGGGTTTTGGCAGCAGATGACAAGGCTTCAAGCAGGGGTTCTTGACCCCCAAATGACGATTGAATGCGGGTTGCGAGTGTGCCTGTAGGTGCAGAATTGCCTTCTTCTTGTGATGGGGTGAGCACCTTCCAGAACAACGCGTGGTTAAAGTGTCCTCCACCGTTGTTGCGAAGTCCGGTATCGGACGGTGTCAATGAGGCGAGAATGTCCTCTAGAGGTTGACCGGAAAGGGAATGTCCTGTCAATGCTGCATTGAGCTTTCTCACATAACCCGCATGGTGTTTGCCATGGTGAATGCGCATGGTTTGCTCATCGACGGCAGGTTCCAGGTCACCATAGGCATAGCCCAAATCTGGAAGGGTGAATCCGGAGGGGGAGGCTTCCGCCGCAGGACCAACGGGCCCGGGGGCACTGCCACAACCGAGGAGCGTGGAAACCAAGGGTGTTGCGATAACGCCGGCTCCGGCGAGGCTTCCAACCTTGAGAAAGGTGCGTTTGTCCATGGTGTAGGCTTTAATGGCAACAAATTGGGTCGCCTTGGCCATAATCAAACCGCTTCTGTTCACGTTGGTTCAACGTTGGCCTGTGGACCGTAATGCAGGCGCCTAATTTCATCGGGTTGAAAGCACATCTTGATTGGGTTCAATAGACGAACATCAGAACGCCCCTGCTGAAGCGGACCGGGCTGGCCAAACGGGCCAAGTATCTCGCAAAAGGTGGGGTATGAGGTTGGCCTTGGGTGTGGCTTTGATTTTGGCTTTAACGGCCGTGATTTGGTACCAAGCACGGGGCTTGGAATCGCGTCTTTTGGGGGCCATACAGCCGCATTTGACCACTGACGTTCAGGTTGGGACGGTGGCGATTACGGTATGGGATAGCTGGCCAAATGTGGAGGTCGTCTTGGGCAGTGTGCGCATTGAAGATGCGGTGAAAGCGGACCAAGATTTTGTGGAATTGCGCAACCTGGGTGTGGTGTTTGCTTGGTATCCGTTGCTTTTTGGTCGGCTCGAGGTGGCCGAGATCAAGGCAGAAGCGGGACACATTCATGTGCACCGTTATAAAGATGGGCGCGAGAACTGGCAGTTTTGGAAAAGTGAAGGGGGGGGCGATGCCGGGATTGATTGGACCGTGGAGTCGGTTGTGTTGAATGGGGTGCAGTTGGAAGGGGAGTGGTGGTCGAGTGGCGGCTCTCAACCTGTGGTGTGGTCCGCCCTGTGTGCTTCGGCATCGCTGGAATTGAAGGCGGATGATCAAGAATGGAACGTTGGTGGGGCGGTTGGATTGAAGGCGGCTGAATTGACGGCGTCTGGTGAACGGTGGCTCGACGTTGTGGACTTGAAGACCGATATGAATTTAAAAGCGGGGGCGGGCCATGTGGAGGTGGTGCTTTCCGATGCTGAGGCGAAGAACAAGGATGGAGTGGTTGATTTTGGTGCGGTTATAGGCAGCGAAGGAGGATTCCAGTTGGCTTTGTTGTGCGAGGATGCCGATGGTGAGACACTGCTGTCATTGGTGCCGCCAGGCTTGACAGGTCGGATGCAGAACCTGCCGGTTATCGCAGGGAGGGCTGACGTAGAGGTGATGGTCGGTACAGCAGAGGCTTACAGCGATTGGACGGGCCCTCAAGAAGGAAAGTGGTCCAAAGCCTGGGCAGTGCGTCTGCAGCCGAAGTCTTTGGACCTTCGGTGGAAGGGGCTGCCGGCATCATTTAATGGTGGAACAGCAGTGGCCTATCCATTCAATGAGGGCTGGAGTTTGGCCTTCGAAGATGTTTTGGGCCGAGCGGCCGAAGGAGAGTTTCGTTGTTCAGGACGGTGGTTTTCCGAAAACGGGTCGGATGGTTTGGCCCTTCAGGGAGAATTGGTCGCCCGACCTGAGGGCATTTTGCCTTGGTTGGGCGATGGCTTGGAGTTGCCTCGGGGCTGGAAGCTGAAACCAGGAGGGGTGATGCGGGCCCAATTCGATTTGGAATGTAACCGCGGCCCCCATGATCCGTGGTCTTGGTCCAGCGGCACGTTGGCTGCCACCGCTTCTGATGTGGGCATGGTGGTGACCTCGGACGGCACTGACATGGAGTTTCCTTTAGATGTTGGAGCGGTGCAGATCGATGCAAGCAAAGACGGATGGGAAGTGGCCTTGGGGGAGGTCGCCGGATGGGGTGTCCAAGGTGGTTTTGAGATCCGCCAGAAAGCTAAAGCCGACGAGGTTGAAGTGGCCGCATCTGTCTCCCAGTGTGATGTCACACAACTCCTCGCCGCAGTCTCTAACATGCCGACAAACGGTGACCGTTCTGCGGCCAGTATGCCACTGATTCAGTGGTCAGCAGGCGTCGAGCAGTTAACTTGGGGGGCATTGAATGTGCGGTCTATTGAGGCCAAAGGGTCTTACAACGTAGACCGGCAAAAAGGGGTGTTGAGCGCACTCAACGCTCTTGCTTTTGATGGGGGCATAGCCGCTTATGGCGGGTGGAACCTTCAAACTTTGGAGCTAAACGGGTCGGTTGTGGATGTGGATGTATCCTCCTTTTTGGAGGGCACTCAAGGCTTGGGTCAAAAGACCCTGTTGCCCTCTCATGTGCGCGGAAGGGCATGGGCAGAGGGTGTTTTAAACCACCATTTTGGCAAGACCGAAAACCTGGCTTGGGAGACGGACTTGGATGTGAGGATTGAAGAGGGAGAACTCTTGGATTTTGGGCTGTTACAGCGGATACCAGAAACGCTCAAGGCAGAGGGTAAATACCGGTTTATTTCCGATGCTGAGGACCTCAGTAAGCGCCTGATGAGGGTGCGGTTTGAACCATTGGAAGCTCAGGTTTCCTTGAGCCGAGGGGTGTTCTCTTTGGAGCCCACGGAGGTTGTTTCGGACGCCATGAATGTGGGCATTGCCGGGTGGCAGCGGCTGTCTGGAGGCATGGATTACACCTTAGATTTTGCCTTGCGTGATTTAAAGTCGGACCAAGAGGAGTTTGGGACCACGGCTGACGATGGTTTGGGCCACCGGTTTTTCTTGGCGATTGGAGGAACGCTGGACGCTCCTGAATTTGGATACGACCGCTCTGCCCATAAGAGCCACAGGCAGGGTGAGAGACGCTCTGCTTTAGGCCGCTTACGGGGTTTGATCTTGGGGGAATCAGACCCGATCAGTGTTGATTTAGGGCCACAAATAGAGACTGCTGTTCAGGATACTGCGGGAGATGAAAAGGCGCCCAAAAGCCCACCTCCATTGGATTTAGACGATGACGATGATGATTTTTCGCCGTGAAAAATGAGACCAATCAAAGTTGTTATCGGTCGAACGTTAATATTTCCTATCTTAGCACTCCTCGTGACAGTGGTTGATCCCACTCACGAGACTTAACCAAATTTGATCCTGTCTTTATTGAAAGGTCATTGAAAAACGTCGGCTGCGGTCGACGTTTTCATTTTCAAAAGGTTCAGTTTTTGAGCCCACTGGGGTCAAGACGTGAAGAGGTGCCGAATACCTTGCCCATGGTTTTCTGCGTTTCACAACAGGCTCTACCACAGTGCAGATTAGAAATAAGCAATATTCGAGGGGACTGCTTCTGGTCGGCGCTACTGCGATTGTGGCCTTGACCTTGTGGTCGAGTGGACACATTGCCAAAACCCTCCGACAAGAGGAACAACGCAAGGTTGAATTGTGGTCTGAGGCCATTGTTCAGCGCGCCCAATTGGTGGGCTATACCGAAGACCTCTTTACTTCTTTGCGCAACGAAGAGAGGGACAAGGCTGACCTGATGGGAGAGGCTTACCGCATCATTCAAGAGGCGGATCCCGCTGCTCCCATTGATTTGACGTTCATTACCCGGTTCATCCAGGCCAACCGAACGATTCCTGTTCTGGTGTACAAAGACAGTGTGTTGCAGGCCGACATCAATGTGGCTCCGTCGATGCAGTCTCCGATGCAACTGGACTCATTGAGGGACGCAATGTCAGAACGGGGTTCTGTGATCGAATTTGACCAGGGTCTGACCCTGTTTTATGATCAGAGTAACCGGTTTCGTGACCTGCAAACTGTGATGGATGATATCATCCACTCGTTCATTTCTGAAACGGTACTGAATTCGGCATCGATACCGGTTTTGCTCGCGGACTCCAATTTGTCCACGATTTTACGGGCAGACAGATTTGACCAGGTCGACCTGTCAGACACCTTGGGTTTGATTGCCAAATTGATGGAGGTGAACCCGCCCATTGCATTGGACTTGCCTGATGCCGGGCGACGCTGGATTCTGTATGATGAGTCCATCGTGTTGAAGCAATTGCGGTTTTTTCCTGTGGTTCAGCTTTTGATTATTGGTGGCTTTTTGCTTTTGGCTTACTCGACGTTCAGTGCCTTTCGCAGAAGCGAGCAAAACCGGGTTTGGGTGGGCATGGCCAAAGAGACGGCCCATCAATTGGGCACTCCATTGTCGGCATTGATGGCTTGGGTCGAAGTATTGCGCAGCGAAGGAGTGGATGAGTCCGTGCTGGATGAGTTGGGCAAGGACCTTGACCGTTTGCGAACCGTTACGGACAGGTTCTCCAAGATTGGTTCGGAGCCTGAGTTGGCTCCAGGGGACCTTTGGGCTTTTGTTTCTGAAACCATGGTTTATCTGGAGCGCCGGATGCCAAGGGCTGTGACGTTTGATGTGGAGTCTTCTGGCGGAGTGGTTTGGACGGCGTTCAATCCCGCTCTGTTTGGTTGGGTTTTGGAGAATCTGACCAAAAACGCTGTCGATGCCATGGAAGGCCATGGAAGCTTGAAGATGACGCTGGTCGTGGAGTCTGGCTTGGCGATTTTAGACATTCAGGACACGGGAAGAGGAATGAGTCGCAGTGTTCAGCGTCAAGTTTTTGACCCTGGTTTTAGCACGAAAACACGCGGTTGGGGACTAGGACTCAGTTTAGTACGTCGAATTGTTCGGGAATATCACGGGGGGCAAATTGTGGTTTTGCGAAGTGAAGAAGGGGTGGGAACAACCTTCCGTGTGACTTTGCCCTTGGTTTCGGCAGAAGTGGGCTAGATTTGTCGTCCTCCTTGCCCGGATGGCGGAATTGGTAGACGCGCGCGACTCAAACTCGCGTTCCATTGGAGTGTGGGTTCGATTCCCACTCCGGGTACAAATAGAGTTGTTATGATTGATCCATCAGCAAAGGTTCATCCCCTCGCTTATATTGAGGACAACGTGACAATCGGAGCGGACACTCAAGTAGGTCCGTTTTGCATCGTGAGATCAGGCGCACGAATTGGTGCAAATTGCAAGTTCACAGCATATTGTGAGGTCCGAGCAAACGTGGTCATAGGTGACCGGGTTGGTTTTGGAAGTCGTTGCACAATCTCAGCCAATGCTAAGATCGGCGACGACGTTACCATTAAATACGCGTTTGTCCTGACAGACACGCCCAATCTGAAAGAAGGCGATCAAAAGACAGTCGGGTTGATTGGGTCGGGCACATTAATCGGGGCCAATGTGACCCTGATGCCGGGGTTTAACATTGGGCAGAATTGCATTATAGGAGCTTGTTCCCAGGTGCGCAGCGATGTTCCTGATGGCGAGGTTTGGTTTGGGTCTCCTGCCAAATTCTTCAAGCGCAACGAGGGTTGACGCCAAGAGGTCAAGCGACCTTTCCCTTGAGGAAAATCAAAGAGATTGAATGTGGCTTGCGGCCACTGTTGACATGGTTCCTGTATACAGGTCGGTTTGAGATCTGGGTGGTGTTGTCCAACCAAAACACGGGGTCATGTATGTCGTTGCGAAAGACATGATCTTGCATGGCCAGGTGAACTCGGCCGCCCCTGGACTGCGGCTCTATGGCAGTCAGTATGCCTTTGAAGACAGGAATTCCGTCAATGTCTGGTCCTCTTAAATAGGCAAAAAAACCAACCACTCGGCCTGTGGCGTTTACAAGGACAGAACAGAGTCCCCCTCTAGACATGACGTCTTTGATCCAGGTCGAGTACCACCGTGAAGGGGTGTCAGAAGGGAACCAAGGCGATTTGAACTTCGTGATGAGCATGGGGTTTTGGACCAGCTCCTTTTCGGTGAGGGACAGCACCGCCTCCAAGTCTTTTTCGTGGTAAGTCCGGACTTGGTGACCCTCTGGAATGGTTGCTGGTGCTGGGGGCAGTGCATTGGCCTCCACCCTGGTCAAAAACTGGAACTTGGAGTCACACAACCGAAAGCCCTCGTCTTCCAAAAGACGGGCATGTTCGATGCAAGTAGAGTCCACAACGGCCTCGCAAAGGGAAGAACTGGGGATGTTGCGCAATGCAATCAATGCACCGTTGATCCAGTCTGATTCTGTGAATCCGGCGGCAATTTTGAGCCGCCACAAGTCGCGTTTCAGGAAGTCAGATTCCCAAGGAAGCGCGTCCAATGTCCAAGTCGCTGACACAGGTTGAATTTACGTCACAGTTGCGCGGGTTGGTCTCGTGCTATTTTTGTTGGGTGCAAGACCTTGATTTGAAATTCAACCGTCCCGTGCTGGTGGGCCGCGAACGTGAATACGTGGAGGAGGCCTTGCAATCCACATGGATGTCAGGAGACGGTCATTTTAGTCGCCGGGTTCAGGGTTGGATGTCGGAAGAGTTGGGCCTAGAGGCCCTGCCCACTACGAGTTGCACGGATGCGTTGGAAATGACCGCACTTCTGGCCAATGTGGGGGCAGAAGATGAGGTGATCGTACCCAGTTTTACGTTTGTCTCTACTGCTTTGGCTTTTGCCATGAGGGGGTGTCGCTTGGTGTTTGCGGACAGTGACCCGAGGTTCCCGCATGTCGGATGGGCGCAAATTGAACCTTGTCTAACCCCTCAAACGAAAGTGGTGGTGGTGGTGGACTATGCCGGTTCTGGCCATGACTTGGACCTCATTGAGAAGGAATGTGCGAAGCGGGGACTGTTGTTGGTTGAGGATGCGGCGCAAGGCATTGGGGCAAGACACGGTCAAGAAAACCGACGTTTGGGCTCATTTGGTGACGCAGCGACCTTCAGTTTCCACGAAACCAAAAACTTGCATTGCGGTGAGGGTGGAGCTTTGATATTGAACCGAGCCGAATGGAAAGCCCGCGCTTCTGTTCTTTGGGAAAAAGGGACCAATAGGAAGGCTTTTTTCCAGGGATTGGTCGACAAGTATGGTTGGGTTGATTTGGGTTCCAGTTTTCTGCCCAATGAGATGACAATGGCGTTTTTGCTCGGACAATTGGAGCGGTTAGATGCTGTGAATGGGGAGCGCCTGGACCTGTGGAGCGCCTACAACAGGGCATTTTCTTCAATGGAAGAGGAGGGTCGGATCGTCCGACAGGTGCACCCGCCGAACGGAGACCACAATGGTCATATGTACTATGTTTTGCTGCCATCAATACAGGACCGAAGCCGGGTAATTTCTGCCCTGAAGAGCGAGGGAATTCACCCTGCATTTCATTACCAAAGTTTGCACCGGAGTCGGTTCATTGAAGAGCGTCAACCAGGCACAAAGCCGCATTGTCCTGAGTCGGACAGGTTCAGCGACACTTTGCTGCGACTTCCGCTTCACTTGGGCATGAAGGCTTCTGATTGTGAACGCGTATCCGACGCTGTATACCGGGCATTGTGAAGCTGAGGGTATTGCATTTGGCCCACGACCATGTGTCGGTTAGAAGGCTCAGGGCCCAGCTTCAACAGCGGCCAGGAGAGGATCACCAATGGGCAGTGGTAGGCGCTGTTGAGAAACGCAGTCTTGAAGACGGATGGACGTTGGACCGTAAAGAGGCCCTTCCTGATGAGGTGGTGAATGGCCAGTGGGATGCCATCGTGGTGCACAGAATGCGTTACCCTACTCCGAGGTGGCTGTTGTCCATGCCGGAAGGGCCCATGGTGGTTTGGGCGACATGGGGCGATGACTACTACAGGGTGTTTCCGGCATTGAGCAGGGGAATTTATTTGCCGGCTACGCGGTTGCTGCTGGGAATGATCGGGAAGTACAGCGTTTCCTTGTTGGACGGTATTCAACGGTTGCGTAACGCACTCTTGCCCCGCCAATGGATGGTCACACCGCGAGACATAGAACTGGCAGCGATGCGCCGTGTAGACGGCATTGCCAACATGTTTGAGTCTGAATTTATTGCCATTCCATACCTGCCAAAGAAGCCCGGATACTGTTATTCATCCTGGTACAATGCGGTGCCAGAGCACATTCCTCACATCGAAGCCAGTAGAGATGCAGAAGGCCCAATACTTTGCGGGACCAGTGCATCAACTACAGGAAATCATTTGGATTTTCTGTGGCGTCGTCGCCGTTTGCTCAGGTCCTCCGGCCGTCGGGTCCGCATGGTGTTGGCATATGGCAGCGGTCGTTATGCGAAAGCACTGAGGTTGCTGGGTAAGGTGTTGCTCAACGGGCAGTTGGAAGGGTTGCGTAAGCGGCTTTCTTTGGATGAGTACTATCGTTATTTGGCTGAGTGCACGGTTGTGGTTTACAATCAAATCCGAATTGAGAGTACAGGCAACGTGGTGCTGAGCTTCTTGATGGGACACCGCGTGTTGATGCGTCGGGAATCACACCTTTACAAGCGCTATTCTTCAATGGGGTTTGTCGTGGGTGATGCCTCCGCAAGGGAGTTGGACTTGAGCCCTCTGGGTGATGAGGACAGGCGCCACAATAGGGAGCTGGTGTTGCGCTCGTTTGGCGATGAGGCGGTCAACGCCCGGTTTGATGTTTTCATGGCAGACCTGCTCAATGTTGCGGGCCGGAACAAGACCTAAGTACAGCTCCTTGGTTGGAACCCTTGCGGTGTGCGGCTGTCTTGGTATTTGGGGCATCTTTACGGCATGGGTAGAGCATGGATTCTCGGTTTTTTTGCGTTTCAAATGGTTTCAGTTTGGGCCCAACCGGTATTGGATGCCCCCAACCCACCACCAAACGGTTTTGGAGGTGAAATCTTGGTCACGGAGTTTGTTGAGCCGACCTCAGGCAGTGACGAGGCCCAGAATTGGGACTTCAGCGACATGAGCGGGGTCGTGGTGAACAACATGGAGTTGACCCCCGCCTCGAGTTCTTTGTTCGCCCCGTCATTTCCAGGTGCGCAATGGGTGGTTTCCTCCGGGGATCAGCTTTCGTTCTTGGACTACACGGAAGAAGGCACCACCGTGTTTGGCAATGCAAACTCAGCAAATGGGGTGGTTTTGCCTTTTGCAGACCCCCTTGTCCAGTGGCCGTTTCCGGTGGAGTACGGGTTCACCCATGAGGATGAGTTTGGTGTAGAACAGATGTTGTTTGGCGAGCCTTATTCCCTGGATGGAAATGTGACGAGTACCTGCGACGCGTGGGGGTCCATAGTTCTTCCAAACGGGGTTGGTATTTCAGAGGTTTTGCGTGTGGACTACAATCAGTTTTATGTGGAGAGTTACGCAGGTGATACAACCCAATGGCTCTTGCATCAAGTGATTTATTTGGCCCCGGATTCAGTTTTGCCCGTTTTCTTTCATGAGGAGTTGACGGTGACAGACAATCAGGGAGAAGAACTGTTGAGCGCGTCAGATTTGGCATGGTATGACAACACGGTTTTGGGAGTCATTGAAGGGTCTGCCATGTATACTTCGGCCTGGCCCAATCCCATCCATCGTGGGTCTCTGTTGAACCTTTCTGGTGCAAGATTGGGCGCGCGTGTCATGGACCTGGGGGGAAGAACGGTTTGGACGTTCTCCGAAGGGCAAGAAGGGACCGTGCAGGTTTCTACGGATCAGTGGAGCAGTGGCCCATACCTCTATGTACCCTTTGAAGGAGCGCACCCGATTCGCATTATTGTCCAATAAAATCAACTGCCGTGCTCACGAAAAAAGCGCAATACGCGTTGCGGGCTCTGACCGTTTTGACCCGCAGGTTTGATGCTGAAGAAGCGCCTGTTCAGTGGTCCAGTGCCCGGGAAATTGCGGACGCTGCGACCATGAGTGTGAAGTTTTTGGAGCAAATTTTAGGTGAGTTGCGGTCTGCGGGCATTGTGAAGAGCCGGCGAGGAGCCCATGGCGGCCATGCCTTGGCGATGGCACCGGATGAGGTCGCCTTGGCCAAGGTGATTCGCCTGATGGATGGACCGATCGCTCCTTTGGCCTGTGTCAGTTTGAACTACTATGAGCGTTGTGAGGACTGCAAAGAGGAGGAGTGTGGTCTGCGGCGCGTAATGGTAGAGTCCAGAGATGCCCAATTGTCCATTTTGGAGCACCGCTTTCTCAAGGATTTGATTTAAATCCTACAATGCTTATAGGAATAGTGTGCGAACACTTATTTTTGTAGGCATGACCACTATGCCTGCTTCGTCTAAGTTGTCCAAGCTTGGGGGCCTCATTGCAGAATTCGTGCGCAGAGAATCTGCAACGGAAAAGGCCATTTTTACGACGTCCCTGAGTCAAGAAGATCAAATCTTGACGTGGGCCATTGTTCAGGCAAAATTGCCGGTGGACATTGTCACTTTGGATACGGGCAAGCTGTTCCCAGAGACGGTTGCCCTTCATGCTTTGACGGAAAAAATCCTCGGGATTGAGATTGAAAAAGTCCTTCCTCTAGAGCAGGACGTTTCCGCGTTTGACGACGAATGTGGAATGGACTCTATTTACCAGGAAGTCAAAGCCCGAAAGCGCTGTTGCACCATCCGAAAGGTGTTGCCCTTGCAAAAGGTCTGCGCGGGTCGATCTCTGTGGATCACAGGCCTTCGAAGTGGTCAAAGCGAGAACCGGGCGGGCCTGGAGATGTTGGAATTGGCGCCCGATTGGGGCCTAAAGAAACTGCACCCTTTGCTCGACTGGACCGATGAGGAAGTGAACGCTGCCCTGCCGTTGATCGATGTCCCCGTTAATCCTTTGCATGCCAAAGGATACCCGAGTGTGGGTTGTGCGCCTTGTACCCGCGCTGTAAAGGAGGGGGAGCACCCCCGTTCAGGAAGATGGTGGTGGGAACAGTCGTCTAAGGAGTGCGGATTGCACCGGGGCTGAACAACCGGCCTACCCCCTTTTAGTACGCCCGTCCAGAACGTCCATCCTTCCAAAATGCAAAGGCGCGGTTGACCACGCGGTTGCCTCCTGGCGTCGGGAAGTTTCCGGTGAAATACCAGTCTCCCTTGTGGTTTGGAATGGCGGCATGAAGCCCAGAGATGCCCTGATAGATGATGCGCACTTCCGCCTTCATGTTTGCCGGGGTCAAGAGCGCAGAAATCTTGTTGGACGTCTCTTCTATACTCAGGTTCTCATAAATGGGCTTGACCATGTTGCGCTGCTCGGCGAAAGGCTTCTCTAATTCTGCGACACAATCTTGATAGACCTTTTCTATAAGGGCCTCATTTCCGCGCTCTGTGTGCAGGGCAATGGCGGCTTGA
>CBFHUP010000006.1:0-60585 GCA_965659115.1 uncultured Flavobacteriales bacterium
GGAGCGCATCCCATCGACGGGACCATGACGCCGCTGGTGATTTTGCACGGACTGCTCGGGTCCTCGGACAACTGGCAATCCTTGGGGCTTCGATGGGCGGCCGACAGGCCAGTGATTCTGATAGACCAGCGCAACCACGGCCGCAGTCCTCATCACCCGAGCCACAGTTACTCCGATATGGTGATCGACTTGCTCGACACGTTGGATGCTTTGGGCGTGGTAAAGGCGGACTTGCTCGGACACAGCATGGGCGGAAAAACCGCGATGTATTTCGCAGACCGCTATCCAGAAAGGTGCCGCAGCCTGATCATTGCCGACATGGCGCCCGTGGCCTACCCACCCCACCATCTGCCGCTGTTCGATGCCCTTGCCGCTTTGGACCTCGACTCTTTTGATCGACGTGGTGAGGTCGACGCTGCCCTCGCCACAAATGTCCCTGAGCCCGGCGTCCGTCAGTTCCTGTTAAAGGGCCTGTACCGCGATGAATCCAAGCGTTTTGCTTGGAGGTTCAATTTGCCCGTGCTCCGGCGGCACCTGGCCGATATGACTGGCCACCGTCCCCTTGGTGAAATTGCGGTGCCTGCGCTGGGCATTTATGGCACGCGGTCAGACTATGTGGTGGGCAGGGGAATGGAGGCCATGAAAGCCCATTTTGTGCATTTAAAGACACAGGCCCTCGAAGCCGGCCATTGGCTCCATGCGGAGCAGCCCCAAGCTTTTGATGACGCCGTGTGTGACTACCTGAGCAGCCCCACCTCCTAAAAGCAAAACGCCCGCTCCAGCAATGCTGGGCGGGCGTTTTGAAGTCTTTAAATCTGCGCTGAGGTCAACCCTTGGAGCCTACCATGATGCTGACGCATCCTTCGTGCTGAATGACAGCATCCGTGGATGGAACCTGCACGCGAATCGTCATCTGCTGGGTGTTGGCCACCCTGAAGTCAAAGTGATCCTTTTCCTTGTCTGTACTGTCGTAGATCCCGTTTCCTCGGCTGTCCAAAACTTGGAAAGTCAAATCGCCGAGCACGGGGTGTCCGCACACCAACAAACGGTAGGCACGGTCTCCGAAAAACGTCAGTTCGAGTTCGGCTTCATCACCGGGGATCAGAACCGCAGTGTTGTAGTTGTCATTCTGCACGTAATCCTCCAACGCAGGAAGACAGCGCTTCTTCGTGAAAGTCCGGCATTGTGCTGAGGCATCGGCCACGGTGAACATCATCACCAGGGCGAGGGCAGCGAGAGGGAATGTTTTAATCGCAGTCATGGCGCTATTCATTACGTTCACTTTGCGTATTGGTTACGAACGGCAGCAATTGTTTCAGAAATCGCTTCCAAGGTGGCCTGGTCATATTTGACTTCTGGGCCACCACTGATGACCACCGTTCCGTCTTCGGCCGCTGAGGCGGCGGCGGCGTTTTCTGTAATGGTCACTCCCGAAAAGGCAGCTTCTACTGGAGACAGCGCCGCCATCATCCCGGTTAGGGCCGGCGTCGGGGCATAGCTTCTGAGCAAACCCATCAGGTTTTCCAACGTCATTTTTTGCTCTGCAATGCGCAGCTTCAGGTCATCTGTAGAAGAATTGAGGCTGCGGGTACCGAGGTATACGCCTTCAATCCATCCACCTGCTGCCATCAGGCCACTGACTTCCTCCATGCCGTTCTCACGGAAGCGGGCATTGAGCGAATAAAAGGTGTCCGTTACAATGTCCACGAGCGAGTCGCGGATGTCACGGTTGTTGTCCGCTCGGGCAATGAGGCCCGCGTTGATGATGTCTCCTACACCCAGACCGTCGCACAAGCGGCGGCAGGTATTGAGGTAATCCACGGACTGCTGGTTTTGATTGAAAATCACAGAGTAGCTGAGGTCTCCGGCATAAATCCCGAGGTTCACAGACTGCAATTCCGTGGTGTTGTAACCCACTGCGTTGTCCAAAGTGTGCAGGGCATCGACGTTGAACCGGATGCCACTTCGTTCCAGCAGCAAAGCGGTCTCGATGGGCGAAGGCACAGCGTGGAAGATTTGCTTAAAGGCCTTTTGACGGCGGGCAGGCATCATGCCTTCCTGGTCCATCGGTTGTTCACTGTTGGCCTTTGCCCCATCGGAAGCACCGGCATCAGGAGCTTCGCCGCAGCCGACGAAGAGCAACATCAAGGGAAGGGCGGTCCATGTCGCCAAGGACAGGGAAAGCGTGAATCGGTCGTTTTTGAGTTTCATGGAAAATCCAAGCGGGTTGTGAAGGCAAGTTGAATCTGGTACGGCAGGCGCCGATTGCCTCTTTCGAAAGTTATCCTCTCTCTGAGGTGAATGCTGTCAGTACCAGAGGAAAAGCCCCGTCAGAATGGACCGATGCTGCCAGAACAGCGGGCTGGACTGAGCTCAATGCGCCTCCAACCAATGGACCCCAGTCTCTACTTCAACATCCAGTGGCACCGCCATTTCGACCGCACCCTCCATGTGCTCGCGGACCAAAGCAGTCAAGGTTTCGACCTCATCCTTGGGCACATCAAACACCAATTCATCGTGCACTTGCAAGATCATGCGCGCTTTGAGAGACGACGATTGGAGCGCTTCTTGAATGCGGACCATCGCCACCTTGATGATGTCGGCTGCAGAGCCTTGAATGGGGGCGTTGATGGCATTGCGTTCTGCAAAGCCGCGGACCACCGCATTGGCTGAAGTGATGTCTGGAAGCCAGCGTTTTCGGCCCAAAATCGTCTCGACATAACCCAACTCCTTGGCCCGTTCCACGACTTCGGTTTGGTAGGCCTTGAGGTCTGCAAACTCCGAGAAGTAAGCCTCGATGATGGCCTTGGCCTCGCGGCGGGGGATTTTGAGGGTTTCGGCCAGTCCGAAAGCCCCTTGACCATACAAAATGCCAAAGTTGACAGCCTTGGCTTGGCTCCGTTGGCCGCGATCGACATCCTCGGGCGCAATGCCAAACACCTTCGCTGCTGTTGCCGTGTGGATGTCGGCCCCATCGTGGAATGCCTGACACAGTCCGCGGTCGCCGCTGAGGGCAGCCACAATCCGCAGCTCCACTTGGCTGTAGTCTGCGGCCATCAATATGTGGTCGGCGTCGCGTGGAACAAACGCCTTGCGAATCTCACGGCCCCGCGCCGTGCGGATGGGAATGTTTTGGAGGTTCGGGTGCGTGCTGCTCAACCTTCCTGTAGCCGCCACCGCCTGCATGTATTGGGTGTGCACCCTCCCCGTCTCACCGTCCACCAATTCTGGCAACGGACGGACGTAAGTCGACAGCAATTTGTTGAGTTGGCGGTATTCCAAGACCTCGCCCACGATGGGATGGAGGTCGGTGAGTTTTTGGAGGACTTCCTCGCCTGTAGCGTATTGTCCGGTCTTGGTCTTCTTGGCTTTCTCGGTGATCGCCAGGTGATCAAACAGGACCTCGCCAAGCTGGCGGGGAGAGTCGATGGAGAAAGGCACACCCGCATGGGCTTGAATGGAGTCCGTCAGTTTCCTGAGGTCTTCTTGGAGCCCTTCTGCCATGGCGTGGAGCGCATCGGTGTCCAACCGGATGCCTTCCAATTCCATGTCAGCCAACACCGGAACCAAAGGCATTTCGATGGTGTCCAATATGCGCCGTTCGGGGGAATCCTTGCCCAGTTTTTCCTCAAAGACATCGGCCAGTCTCAAGGTGATGTCAGCGTCTTCGCAAGCGTAATTGCACACTTGCTCTGGCGGAATGTCCGCCATGGTTTTCTGGTTTTTGCCCTTTTTGCCCAGCAAGTCCGTGATGGGGATGGTCTTATAGCCCAACTCCACCTCCGCCAGGTAATCCATGCCATGCTTCATGTCGGGCTGCAGGACATAATGGGCCAGCATGGTGTCAAACACTTGGCATCTGACCTCTGCCCCTGCACCCCGCATGATCTTGAGGTCGTATTTCCAGTTTTGGGCGATGAGCTGTTTGCCTGCATCCTGCAAAACGGGGGCAAACTCCTCCAGTAACGTTGAGACGCTTTGGTCCTCCCGTTGGGGCTTGTCAGGATCTCCAAGAGGGACCGGAACGTACCACGCCGTGCCAGGCTTGGTAGAAAAACTCATGCCCACAATGCGGGCCGTTCTGGCATCCAAGCCCGTGGTCTCTGTATCGAATGCAAAACGCTGTGCCTCGGCCAACTCGGCCAACAACGCGGACCGCTTTTCACCGGTATCTGCCAAACGGTAGTCTACGGCCTGGGCATCCAACTGAGCCAGTCCGCCTTCTCCTTGGTCTGCGCTGGCCCCTTCACCACCTCCGCCAAACAGCCCCATTTGTCCGCCTCCATCGTCTGGTGCGGATACTGCCGCTGACTGAGGCGCTTTCCCCGCGGATTCGTTGCCCGCAGCTTGGCCCAAAATGCGCCGCGCGAGCGTCCTGAACTCCAGTTCTTCGAACAGGGGCGTCAGTTTTTCGGCATCCGGGCCTTCCACGGCCATATCATCGAAATCGGGGGTGTAAGCGATGTCTGTAACAATGGTCGCGAGGTGCTTGGAGAGCAAGGCCTGCTCCCGAAAATTCTCGAGGTTCTCCTTCTGCTTGCCCTTGAGGTCCGCAGTGGAATCCAACAGGATCTCCATGGAGCCGTACTTGTTGAGCAACTTGGCCGCGGTCTTCGGTCCGATTCCAGGGACTCCCGGGATGTTGTCCGCTGAGTCGCCCATCAGCCCCAGAAGGTCGATCACTTGCAGCGGATCGTCGATGCCAAACCTCTCGCACACTTCTGCTGGGCCCCAAACTTGAGCGGGATTGCCCTGTCGGCCAGGACGGTACATGCGCACCTTCTCGGTCACCAATTGGGCATAGTCCTTGTCCGGCGTCATCATGTAGACATCGAACCCTTCTTTCTCTGCCAACACCGACAGGTACCCAATCATGTCGTCTGCCTCGAAACCAGGCTCGGTTATGGTGGGAATGCGCATGGCCTCTGCCATCGCATAAATGTGGGGGATGCTCGCCCGGATGTCCTCGGGAGTTTCGTCCCTGTTGGCCTTGTATTCCGGAAACGTTTCATGCCTGAACGTGGGTCCTGGCGGGTCAAATACGATGGCCAAGTGTGTTGGCTTCTCGTTTTTCAGGATGTCCAGCATCGCGGTTGTGAAACCGAATACGGCACTGGTGTTGGCTCCCTTGCTGTTGATGCGGGGATTGCGGATGAAAGCATAATATGCCCTGAATATCAAGGCAAAGGCATCAATCAGGAAGAGCTTCTTTTCGGATTCAGCGGTCAACATGGCTCCGCCAAATTACCTCGCGTATTCCGGGGAACCGCGCTGTTTGACCCCGCTTCTCAGCGCGACTTGTACACGGGAACGGTGCTGCACGGTTCACCAAACATCAGCGACTTGACCACCGGTTGCAGCCGTTCGACAAGCCGGACTGCGGGCCCTGCGCCTGAATCCAATCCACAGCCCTTGACCACCACCCTTTGTTCCCGGTAATCCTCCGGGTCGAGTTCTTCGGCAATGCGGGCCAATACGGCCGATTTCAGGTCTTCGGGAGCACATACGTGAACACTGCTCGCATGGCCCTGCAGCGCCGCGGTCACCAGCATCCAAACCCATTCTGGTAAAATGGCGTCTGCGCTGCAGTGGACCGCCACGTCAGCACCATCAAAAGCGGCAGCATCCCACTCCTTTAGCCACGCCCGAAACTCCTGTTCTCGTATGGCCAACCCTTGCCAAAGGTGGGGGGCGATGTCGATGTCGCGCAAAGTCCTGCTGGACAGCAGGGCAGAGAGGTCGAGTTGGATGAGCCCACTTTCCTCTACGCGGTTCCGAATGGCATCTTCCATGAAACGAAGGTCGGAAGACCTGTGGAATGTCGGTGGGAGTCAGCCCGCCTTTTGGGCGCCTTTATGAGACACCCCCACCATTTTGCGTGCGCTGGCAGCAATGTCATCGACGTTGTACCCGCACTCGGAATACAGCTCGGGCTGCGTGCCGTGCTCAATCCAACGGTCGGGAACACCCAGCCTCACGATGCGGGCCATGTACCCTTGGTCTGCAGCAAATTCTAACACGGCACTTCCCATGCCGCCTTGAATGCAACCATCCTCTACGGTGATGACTTTGTCAAACTTCCCGAAGACTTCGTGGAGCAGTGTTTCGTCGAGGGGCTTTACAAACCGCATGTCATACATGGCTGCTGAGATCCCGTCGGCTTCGAGCATTTCCGCAGCCTTCAGCGCGTGGTTGCCCAAGTGGCCGATTCCCAGAATGGCCACGTCTTCTCCGCTGCGCACCCTCCGGCCAGTGCCCACCTTGATTTTGCGCAAGGGGGTCTTCCATTCGGTCATGACGCCTTTGCCCCTTGGATAGCGGATGCTAAATGGGCCGTGGTCGTCGACAGAAGCCGTGTACATCAGGTTGCGCAACTCCTCCTCATTCATGGGCGCCGAAACGATCATGTTGGGAATGCAACGCATGTAAGCGAGGTCGAACACACCGTGGTGGGTAGGGCCATCCGCCCCTGCCATGCCGCCGCGATCCAAGCAGAACACCACGTGCAGATTTTGCAACGCCACGTCGTGCAACACCTGGTCGTAGGCACGCTGCATAAAGGAGCTGTAGATGTTGCAAAACGGCACCATGCCTTGGGTGGCCATGCCCGCCGAAAATGTAACGGCGTGCTGCTCTGCGATGCCCACATCGAAAGCACGTTCGGGCATCGCTTCCATCATGAATTTGAGGGAACATCCTGTCGGCATGGCCGGCGTGACGCCCACAATGCGCTCGTCTTTTTCGGCGAGCTCAATGATGGTGTGTCCAAAGACATCTTGGTATTTCGGAGGTTCTGGTGACTTGGGTACCACCTTGATGATTTCTCCGGTCTCTTTGTTGAAGAGGCCAGGGGCATGCCATTTGGTGGGGCTGCCTGCTTCGGCCGGAGCATAGCCCTTGCCCTTCTTGGTAAGCAGGTGCAGCAACTTGGGTCCGGGAATGTCCTTGAGGTCGCGCAGCACGTGTTCAACCTGTTCCACATCGTGTCCGTCAATCGGTCCAAAATAGCGGAAGTTCAATGACTCGAACATGTTGGACTGCTGAAGCAGCGAACCCTTGACCATGTCGCTCACTTTCGAGGCGATGGTCTGGGCGTCTGGGCCGAACTTGGACACCTTGCCCAGCAATTGCCACACTTCATCCTTGACGCGGTTGTAGGTGTGGGAGGTGGTGATGTCGGTCAGATAATCTTTGAGTGCACCGACATTGGGGTCAATCGACATGCAATTGTCGTTGAGGACCACGATCATGTTGTTGTCCTGCCAACCGCCGTGGTTGAGCCCTTCAAAAGCCAGTCCCGCGGTCATGGCACCGTCACCGATCACCGCAATGTGCTGGCGCAAGTCTCCCTTGATCTTGTTGGCCACGGACATGCCCAAAGCGGCACTGATGCTCGTGGAGCTGTGGCCGACACCGAAGGTGTCGTAGCGGCTTTCGCTCCTCTTTGGAAAACCGCTGAGCCCTTTGTGGATGCGGTTGGTGTGAAACTGCTCCCGGCGGCCGGTCAGGATTTTGTGACCGTAGGCCTGGTGGCCGACGTCCCACACAATCTGGTCTTCTGGGGTGTTGAAGACATAGTGCAACGCCACGGTCAACTCCACCACACCCAAACTGGCGCCAAAGTGTCCCCCTTTCTCGCTGACCACGTCAACGATGTATTGCCTCAATTCATCGCAAACCTGCGGAAGGTCTTCCACACCACATTGCGCCCGCAAGTCTTTGGGCTCCAGAATGCGACCCAAGAGGGGGCCTGCTTGAAATGAGGGATGGTTATCGGACATGGCTTTTCCGGTCATTTCCGGAGACTAGTGTAACAAACTTAACCCTTTCATGTTCCGCGCCATGGCCCAATCCGCCAAGAATCGCTTGTCCAACTGAGGAGTCAGGCCGTCTCAACGGCAGCCGCCAACGCCTCCAACATGGCGCGCCCATCGGTATTGCCAAGGTCTTCGCTGCATGCGCGCTCCGGGTGCGGCATCATGCCGAATACATTGCCTTCGGCGTTGCAGACCCCGGCGATGTTCTCCACGGACCCATTGGGATTGAATTCGTCTCCGATTCCACCATCTGGTCCGCAGTAACGGAACAAAATCTGGTCGCCATCCTCGATGGCGTCCAAACCGTCATCGTCGATGGTGTAGTTGCCTTCACCATGGGCAATGGGGATGCACAATGGCCGGCCATCCGGAAGGTTTGCCGTCATGGGGGCCATCAATGACTCAGGCCTCAGCAAAACGTTGCGGCAGATAAACTTGCGGCTCTCGTTGTGTCTGAGCGCTCCGGGGAGAAGGCCTGCTTCACACAGGATCTGAAATCCGTTGCAGACGCCGAGGACGCGGCCACCGCGTTTGGCATGGGCCACCACTTCCTCCATGATGGGGGAGAAACGCGCGATGGCTCCACTGCGGAGGTAATCTCCGTAGCTGAAGCCACCGGGCAGAACCACAAGGTCGACCCCTTTAAGGTCGCGGTCCTTGTGCCAGAGCCGCTCAACAGGAAAACCGAGTTCCGTGCCGAGGGCATATTCCATATCATGGTCGCAATTGGACCCGGGGAAGGTGATAACGCCGACTTTCACGCCAGCGAAGTTCGGGAATACCCGTGGTATTCCGACCTCTGATTATCGGCCCAGTCTCCAAGTCTTTTGCTGACCCGATTGGGTCCCCCTCCAATGAACCAGCGCAACGGAAGGTATTTCGGCGGGATCGAGCACCACAGGGTAGCCCGGCAAACCACTTGTCCTGTGGAAGATGCGACCCGTCAGGTCGAAAACTTCCACTTCAAAAGCCTCGCGCGGGTGGGTGATTTCCCAGCCCCTCGTCGTGCGTTCCATGACCACTTCAACCTGAGCGGAAGGCGTCCCCACAGAGCTTACAGTCTCCACAGTGACCACCATTTGATAGGTATCAGAGCAGTAGTCGTTCCATGCATTCAACCCGACAGTGTATGACCCAGCCGCAGCATAGGCGTGGATGGGGTTCTCAGAAGAACTCGAGCTCCCGTCTCCGAAATTCCATTGGTATGACTCTGCACCGTTACTGGCATTGTCAAAGTACACTTCGGCTTCGCCATCGACCAGGGTCACCACTGCTTGATCCACATTGATGCCCGCTTGGACTTGAGGTGCCTGCAGCACTTCAACGCTAGCGGAGTCGGAACAACCCGCATTGTCGGTGATCACCGCTTCCAAAACACCCGCGGTCGGTACCTCGATGGAGGTGCCAATACCCCCATGAGACCATGTCACCGTGTACGGTTCTTGGCCACCTTCAATGTCCAAAGTGACCCCACCGTGATCGTCGTAGCATCCGATGTGGTCCAGCATGGCTTGAACGTTGAAGTTGCCAATGCCGGCGCTGTCGGCTTCGACTTCCACGGTTTTTGAGATGTCCATGCACCCCTCGGTGATGGCGGTCACCGTGTAGGTGCCCGCTCCGACGTTGGAGAAAGTGCCCCCGATTGAATCTGCGGTGAAGGCGCCCACAGCATTGCCGCTGGCGTCGTACAAAGCGTAACCGACGGTCTGCTCAGGTCCGGCCACAAAAACCGTCCCGTCCAGTGAACTGGCGCAGGCCGCCTCTGTGGAGGACACCTCTACTTCTCCAGATACAGTCAAGTTGAAGCGGTGCTCATCGAGGTGGGAGCTCACCAAGTATGTGTATTCCAAGTCCGCATCCACACTGCCAGTCCATCCTGTCAGCAGGTCCTCCAAAATGAGGCAGCGGTGTTCTGGCAATGACGTCGCGCGAATGGTCACCGAATCTCCATTCAACCCCTTGACCCAAATGGGCAAGACCTGCGATTCCCCGTGGGTGCGGTTCACAGCCAAAGAGACGTCATCGGCGCTCTTGGAGAAGATGTCCAAGTGGTTTCTTCCGCGAAAACCAGAAGGCAAAAATTCTGCGTCTTCCAACCGGTTATACAGGTCGGTTCCGGTCCCGAACTCGATGGTGCATTGGTCGATCCGGTCTTCGGTGCTCAATTGAAATCCCAAAACCTGAGCAGAAGCCCGCTCATGCTGGGCTGACCATGTTGCCTTATCCACCAAAGCTTCTGCACCGAAATGCAAATTGGTGGTGGCATCCGCAATGGTCCATATGCCACGTCCCGGTGCGACAACCCCTGTATTGCCAAAGGTGCCGAGCCCTGCAACCTGCACGGTGTAGGTTTCCAAACTGTCCACCCATTCATAGGTAGCCCCCAAAGAACCAGGACCGGAAACGGTGACGGCATTCAAATCTGCAAAGCCCGTCATCGGATTGCACATCAGATTCCAACCTGCCCAATTGCTGTCCGCATCCTTGGTCAATTCAACATCGGCCTCCACCACAGCGGATCCCGTCAGCTCAAAGTGATTCTGACCGGCCCCCAATTTGAAATTGAAGCCTGAAGTGGCCAGCAAGGCATCGGATTCCACCAAGGTCAAGTACCCCGCAGTTGGTTCCAGCCATTGCTTCAAATACACTGCTGAAGGCATGTTCAACAATTGTCCTGCATCACAACCTTCCAATCCAGTTCCGATGTGAAAGGTGTACGTGCTTTCCTTTTCCCAAGAGAAACGGCGTACGACTTGTCCAGCGATCGTGCCTGTCTCGTTGGTGATCCCTGACGTTCCCGCCAAGACCAACATGTCTCCGGTCTGGAGGTTGGCGGTGCCAAGGTCGATCTGTCCCGTGATGGTGACCGTATCGGCCAAACTCACTGTGGCTGATCCACAATCCAACCGGTCCAACTTGGCCGGTCCGCATATGTGGTTCGCTTCGCCCACCAAAGCCACCATACCAGAACCCGAAATCTCACCCAGTGACGCCAGTGACGCCGATAGCTCGAGCCTCGAACCCGATACCAAGTCCATGACAGCTCCATCAGCCACGGCCAAACTCTGGGCACGCGCTGTATCAGCTGCATTCAATCCCACCGTGTGTCCCTCTTGCAAGGAAACGTCATTGGCAGCGCCTGGCACACATGCGCAATCCCATGTGGTGGTCTCAAACCAGCCGCCAGATTGAACAGATGCGATGGGGTCCCCCGCAGCATTGCCGTTGGCCGGTTGCGCAAACAAGACGATGGTGGGCACCATCAAAAGGGAGAGGAATGCGGTCTTCATGTGGGCACATACGCCCGAGAAGCCTCAGAGGTTACACTCTGTGAGAAAACCGAATGGCCAGCAGCCCCGCCGAAAGCACAACGAACACCACCGGTGCCAGCTTGGTCCAACGTTTTCCCGGAGGCATCAGCCATGGCCAGCTCCACGCCGACAAAAAAGCAACAGCGCCAGGAAACCCTGACAAGGCAGGGGAATGTGCACGGGCCGAAGACCACTGGGAGACTTCCATCAGACCTATGACTGCCACACCCAACACACCCGCCCATTGGGTCAGCTGGCGGGCAAACCGCTGCTGAGCCGTGGCCCGCACCAAGGATTGTTGCCTGAAAACACACCCCAAAACCGTGGGAACTGAAACCCACAATGCCGCGCTCAGCATGGCCGGATTCGCCGCAGGCCGCCATCCCCAAAACACCCTCAGCTCCCCTTCCATGATCCAGATCACAGCGCCGGTAATCAAAGCCGGTGCCACCAATCCGAGCAAGACGGCCACCGATTCCTCTTCTCCTGGCCGACGAACAAAAAACAAGGACATGAGCAAGGACGGCAACAGAGGCCACAGAGATGCCTCGATCAAAACCCCTGCACACCACCACATACCGATAAACATGAAGGTCCCGGGCCTTTGGTCTCCATCTCTCAATTGCATCACGTGTCGCATGCCTTGAAAAAAACAGGGGAAAGCCCACCATGTCCAGTCCGACACCATGCCAATCATGGGGGTTGCAAGCAGCACCCAAACCCAACTTGGAATGCTCCCGGGGCGTGTGCGCATGCCTGAATCGGCGTGAATCCGATGGATCAACCATGCCGCTACACAGACCGCCCCTAACGCGGGCCATGAAGTCCATTGGACGAGGTTCAGAGCCCAAGATCCGAGGAACAAAATCACCCCAGATAAGGGCACGAAGGCCCACGCCACAGGTTGATTCGAATTCAGAATGCTCAGCATACCGAAAGGTGCCTATTTTTGCGGCAGCAAACCGCACCCATGAACCTCCAGGAGCTCCTTACCCCCGTGGCCAAGTTCGTCGAATGGTCTTTCGAAACGCTGCTGATTCCCGTCAGCAACCCCTTCAATACGGCCGTGGTGTTGCTCATCGTGAGTGGCATTGCTCTGTGGCTGCGCAAGCAGGGGAAATTTACAGCTGAGGCCCGCCGAGACGGCGGCATCATCTGAAGCCCAACTTCTTTGATCACGCGATCGTCCCGATATCGGAACGGAACGTTTTGCCTTTGAACTGAACGGCATTTGCCAAAGCATGGGCCTTTTCGGCGGCCTGTTTCACATCGGCGCCGGTTCCCACACAAGCCATGACCCGTCCGCCAGCAGTGACCACCTCTCCGTCCACTTTGGCGGTTCCGGCGTGAACGATGTGTTGGTCTTTTCCGATGGTGTTGGCCTTCGGGAGTTCAATTCGCTCACCCTTTTTGTATTCCCCCGGATAGCCTTCGCTTGCCAAGATGACCGCTGCAGCTGCTTTGGGAGAAAGCGTAACATCGATTTCTGAAAGGAGGCCATTGGCCAATCCATCCATCAGGTGGAGCAGGTCCGTTTCGAGCAGCGGCAAAATGATCTGAGTTTCTGGATCACCCAAGCGGCAGTTGTATTCGATGACGTAAGGGTCCCCCTGGACCTTCATGAGGCCAAAGAACAGGAACCCTTGAAATGGGATGCTGTCGCGCTGAAGCCCCCTAATGGTGGGAATCACCACTTGGTTCTTCACCTTTTCCATGAACTCTGGGGTCACATGGGGCACGGGGCTGATGGCGCCCATACCACCGGTATTGGGGCCCGTGTTGTCCTCGCCAATGCGCTTGTAATCCATTGCGGGGGACAGCAGGCGCCAGGCATTTCCGTCGGTGACGATGAACATGGAGACTTCAACGCCCTTGAGAAACTCCTCGATGACAATCTCCTTGCCTGCGCTGCCAAAAGCCTCTCCTCGAATCATAGACCGCACGGCCGCCTCCGCTTCAGAAAGCACCTCGGTCACGATGACCCCTTTGCCTGCAGCAAGCCCACTGGCCTTGACCACATAGGGGGCCTTCATCTTCCTCAGAAAAGCCAACGCATCGCGTACCTCTCCTTTTCCAAACGATCCATACTTGGCCGTTGGAATGCGGTGCCGGTGCATGAACTCTTTCGAGAAGACCTTGCTTCCTTCCAATGCTGCGCCTGCTTTTTTCGGGCCGATGACCGCCACGGAGGCCAAGGACTTGTCCGCAGCAAAATGATCTGCAATCCCGGCCACAAGCGGCGCTTCGGGGCCTACTACGACCATGTCAATTCTGTTGGCTTTGACACACTCCACGACCGCCGGAAAATCCGTCGGGTCGAGGGGCACGTTTGTGCCCAACTCTTCCGTTCCGGCATTGCCCGGGCCAAAGAAAGTAGCGTCCAACAATGAGCTGCCTGAGATTTTCAGGCCGATGGCATGCTCCCTACCACCAGATCCAAGTATGAGTACACGCATGGTTCCTCAAAACTACCTTCGCCCCGGCCCGGCCCGTGGCATTGTTTTCAACACCTGGGGACAAGTGCTCACCAAAAAGGGCCGATGTGCGCATATTTCGTGAACGACAACACCGCCATGCCTTCCAACCAGACTCCTGATGAGGCTCCCCTGCTCAGCGTGGTGGTCATCACCCTGAATGAGGCGCACAACCTGCCACGGCTGCTGCACGCCGTTTCGGGATGGGCCGATGAAGTTCTGGTGTTTGATTCTGGCAGTACCGATGGGACTGTGGCCCTGGCAGAGGCAGGCGGTGCCCGCGTGGTGAACTGCCCCTGGGAAGGCTGGTCGAAGACCAAGAACAAAGCCAACGCCGCGGCAAAAGGGCAGTGGATTCTCAGCTTAGATGCAGATGAAGCCCCCGATGCGGCCTGCGCCGCCGCCATTCGACAGCACATCCAAGGCGGGATGCGGACCCCAGACGGCCGTTGGCGGGTCGGTGAGGTGAACCGCATGACACACTACTGCGGCCAATGGGTCCACCACAGCGGTTGGTTTCCAGACCTCAACATCCGCCTTTGGCCCCATGGTGCCGCGCAATGGGCAGGGGCCATCCACGAAGCGCCCGTGTTCCAAGAACCGACAGAAAAAGTGGGGTTGTCGGGGATTGTAGAGCACTACAGTTACCCTCATCGGGCCGACCACCTTTCCCAAATTGAGAAATTCGGAAAGGTCTGGGCCGAAGACCAGTTCGCATTGGGAAGGTCTACACCTCCGGTGTTGGCCGGACTCAAGGTCATCGCCCAATGGGTGAAAACTTTTTGTATCAAACGCGGGTTCCTCGACGGCCGCACCGGGTGGACCATTGCCCGGCTCAGCGCTTGGGCCACTTGGCGCAAACATGCCCGACTCAGGGCGATGCACGTCGGAAAAACGCTGACACCTCAGAAGATCCTCGTGGCCCGTACTGATGCGCTGGGAGACCTGGTCCTCACCCTGCCCATGTTGCGCGCCTTGCGCAAGCGGTTCCCAAATGCACAAATTGACCTGCTGGTGCGCCCCTATGCAGCCGCATTGGCATGCGCTTCGCAGGACGTGGACGGGGTGCTCATCTGGGAAGACGGCAAGGCCACAACAGGGTCTCACGACACTGGCGACGCGCTGATACGCCACGAATACGACGCTGTAGTGCTGGCCTATCCCGATGCGCAAGTGGTCCATTCCTGCGTCCGTGCAGGCATCCCCATTCGGCTAGGAACAGCGCGCCGCCGCCACACTTTTGGGCGCATGACCCACCCAAACTGGGACAGCAGAAAAGACTCTGGAGGGCATGAAAGTTGGCATGGACTCAGGCTCTTGATGCCCTTGGGGATTGAGGCCTCTAACAGCAGCTTTCAGGACACTTTGATTCGGCCTCCTGTGGCTGATGATGCCGTGAAAGAGGCGCTCAGCGGCATGTCGCAGGCCCCTGTTTTGTTGCACCCCGGATCGCACGGCAGCGCAGGAAATTGGGCCCCTGAGCGGTTTGCAGCCTTGGCATCTTCACTCGTTCGCTCGGGAATGACCGTGGCGTTCACAGGCACAGCGCAAGAAGGGCGTGATTTCGCCCCCTACTTCCCAGAAGTAGAAGGCGCAGTGTCCTGGTTTGGGCGCTTCGACCTCAACCAGTTGCTGGCGGCTCAGTCAGGTTCACAAGCCGTTGTCGCCTCGAGCACTGGCCCTTTGCATACGGCCACCGCCATGGGAGTTCCCGGCATTGGACTGTATGGAAAAACTGCTCCTGCTTGGGCTGCGAGGTGGGCACCCATAGGGCCACAGGTCACGGTACTCGAAGCGGATTCCGTCGACCCCGATGGACACCTGGACATTTCAGTGGAGCGGGTCAAAGCCGCAGTCTTGGCGTTCAGCGACGCGTCTTTTGAGTCTTGACCAAGGCGCCCAGTACCAACGCCACCACCGCGAGGGTGACCCCTGCTTGGGTTTCCAAGGTGTCTTCTGTCAAGCAGCTCAATGCCAACAGCAGCACTCCGGGACGGCACGGACCGTATGCCCACATCGCCACCAAGGCCCATAGCAACAAGCCCAACCCTACGGCTCCGAGGGCCAAGAGCAGCGTGATGTATTGGTTGTGGGGGCGTTTGCGACCTTGTGCTGGCCATTCCGGAAATGACCGCAAAAAGCCCTGTTCCATTTCAATGCCAACCCGACCGGACCCAGCACCAACGGCCTTGCTCCACAGGGGCAATGCGCACCAGGCGCCAAAAGCCACTTCCATGTATACGGACCGCGCCAAGACACTCGCATTGGGTGTTCGGTAACCGTCCAGCCACTGCCCCCAATTGAATTTGAACCGGTTCCAGCGTTTCTGCCAAGCCCCGCCATGCAGTTCCACTGTAGAGGTCACCCTTCTGGCCACCGCCTCCACCTCCAATTCTGACAATGCCGCTACCCCTTCAGCATTTTTGGCCAACCCTTTCGAAGTCAAAAAGCGAACCAATGCGCCTTGAACCTCATCAAAAGCCATGTCGCTGCGCGCAGCCCATGCCGTCTTGAGTTCCCCCCAAGCCAAGTGGGTCCACACAAAGTGGCCGTTCTCCGTCACCCTGAGGTCCAACTTATGGACAAAAGGTTCTCCTGACTGCGAACGTTCGGGCAGTTGGTCAGCCTGTGGGTAAGCGGTGGGCAGAGCGCTGGCCAGCAAGAGGCAGATCGGAATGAGAACCGCCGTCATCAGGAGGGCGTTGTGCCTCACGGCAGATGCAGAGGGCCATGGCACCCTTTCTGTCGTCTTTTCTTTTGGTTGGAGTAGCGATGAAATCCACCACGGGGACAAGAACACACCGGCGATCAAGCCTGTGACACCCTGCATCCACGTCCATGCCGACAATGCGCCTATGAGACAGCCCCACATCCATCGGTTTCCCAACAGATGCCCCACCCAAGGCAGCAACAAAGCCCACCACAAACCGAAGCGGATGTGGGATATGAACTGTGAGGACTGTCTGCCTCCATTGGGCCCTCCATCCAACAGATCCCATGAGATCAGTGATGCCGTCGCCAATGCGGCAGAAAACACGGCCACCTTCAGGACCAGCCCCAATTCGAACGCACTTAAACTGCGCGACTGCCGGGACATGGTGATCATGGCCCACCCCCCCACGGCCAAGGGCAACTTGACCCTGACATCGTGGAGGCAAGCCTCGGCTTCACCCCCCCAAATGGCAGACAGGCCAGACCACAAAACCAGCAAAACCGAGGCCCACCCTGCGCGGTACAAGGCTTTTTGAGCGGGGGTTTTGGGGGCGGGAGCCGTCCGGCGCTGGAGTTGGGTGACCGTCACCACTCCAAGCCAAGCCGTGGCCATACTCATCATGGCATTCGACCAAGGAAAAGCCAGCACGAGGCCACCCCAGGCCCAGACCCACGGAATCTCCGGAAGGCGGACTTTGCTCATTCGCGGGTTGGAGCGGATTCAGCATCGGGTCCCTGTCCCATCACAGCGGACATCTCGTCGCCAAAAACCTTCAATGCACGGCCGACCGTTGGGTCCTTGGTGAGGCTCCGCTCAACCATGCCGGCAGCGTAATGAAAACGCAAGACCACCTCATCTTCTATGGATTGGCGAACCTCGTCTTCGAAAAGGCCCAAGTCCCGCTCCAAATTCGGCTCGAGCGCCGCGCGCAAAGCGGCCAGAGACCCTTCTGCAACCCCTTCATATTGTTCCAACTCCACCACGTTGCGCAGCTCCTCCAACACGACCATGCTCTCGGTGTCATATTCGAAGCCTTCACCCTGCAGGTGGGTCAAAAAACCGTCCCAATCCGCCTCTGCCAAGCTGTATGAAACCGGATCCGAAACATCTGTACTGTCCAGCGCTGCGGCCACTTGGGTGGCGTAGTGAAAGACCTCATAATCGTCCAAGAGCCGTTGCAGCAGTGTGGACATGAAAGGGGTCTCCACCTCAATGTCCGGTTGGATTCCCCTGCCCTCGACCACGGGGCGGCCTCCTTTGGTTTCGAAGGTGCGCAACAGCGTGTCTGAAACGGCCTTGGCCTTGCCTTGAGCGTCCCTCACACCCCCGTAGTCCAACCGTTGAATGCACCTGCCGCTCGCTGTGTAATACTTGGCAACGGTGACCTTCAAGCGCGTATTGAACGCCATGTCCTTGGTCTGCTGCACGAGCCCTTTTCCAAAGCTCTCCATGCCAACGATGACCGCACGGTCCAAGTCCTGAAGGGTCCCGCTGACAATCTCGGAGGCACTCGCGGACTGGCCGTCGATCAAAACCACAAGCGGCAGGTCCTCTGCAGTGGGCCGTCCAAGGGCTTTGTAGGACTTGTTCCAATTCTCGCTTTTGCCTCGGGTAGAGACAATTTCGGTCCCTTTAGGAACGAACAGGTTGACAATGCTCACGCTTTCTTTGAGCAGTCCACCTCCATTGCCCCGCAAATCAAACACCAGCTGCTTCATGCCTGCTGAATCCCTAAGGGACATGAGGGCTTTGCGGACCTCGCCTGCAGACCCTCGGGTAAACTTGGCCAAATAGATGTAGCCCGTGCTGTCATCAAGCATGCCAGAGTAGGTCACAGCAGGCACGCGGACCTTGGCCCTTTTCACCATCAAATCCATGATGCCTCCCCCATGCGGGCGATCAACCCGGATTTCGATTTCGCTGCCCGACTCCCCCTTGAGAAGCTCGCCTACATCGTCACTGTTGGCGTCTCCCTCCAGAGACTGTCCCCCAACGGAGAGTACCACATCCCCAGGGCGGATTCCTGCCTTCTGTGCGGGATAACCCTCGTACACCTCCACAATTGTTGTCTTGCCATCAATGGGCTGAACCAGCGCGCCAATCCCACCGTATTCACCTGTGTTCATGAACCTCAAATCTTCGATTCGAGACTCAGGATAGTAAACGGTGTATGGATCGAGTTCGTCCAACATGGCGTCTATGGCCACGCTCATCAACGTGCCCGGTTCGGGCTCTTCTACATAGAATTCATGGACCCCCTTGAACACTGAGGTCAAGATTTCGAGGTGCTTGGTGACCTCGAAATAAGTTCCGGGAAGTTGGGCCGCGCGCAGTCCCACCAAAGCCGTAACGCCAGCGAGCACCAAGGTCAAAGCCACTTTGTGAGAACGAAAGGTCTTCATGCTTCTGTTGTGGATGCGGCTTGCGCCATTCGATTCAACAATTTGACCATGCCGCGTTCCATCGATTCCGAGGGAGGCAGGTCCTTCCCTACAAAGATGAGCACCACAGCGCATTGGTGGCCTTCAGGAATTGTGGCCTCAAATTCTGCCCGGTGGTGACGCCACGACTCCCGCATCAAACGCTTGATACGGTTGCGGTCCACGGCCCTTTTGAAGCGGCGTTTGCTGACGGTGAAGGCCACCCGTGTTGGAGCTGTACCATCTGGTGGGATCGTCACAAATCGCGCGACCAGAGGAAAGCCTTTGGCGGTGTGCCCTTCGGCGAACACCCGGTCCATCACGACCCGGCGCTTCAGGCTTCGGTCCCGCCCTTGATGGAGGTCTGGGCCCTGGTCGTTGGAGTCTTGGCCGGTCAGTCCTTTCCTAGAATGTGGTTCTCGATGGCCATGCTCATGGACGGCGCCTTGGGGTTGGGGGCGCCCACATCAATCCTCAAGGACCGGTTTTCTGCAGCTTTACGGGTTGTGGGGCCGAACACTGCTATTCGGGTTTCTCCCTGCTCAAAGTCTGGGAAGTTCTTGTACAGGCTTTCGATGCCCGAAGGTGAAAAGAACACGAGCAGGTCGTATTTCACATCGGACAAATCGGACAGGTCGCTGCACACCGTCTTGTACATCACCGCTTTGGTGAAATCGATCCCCGCCTCATCGAGCGCATTGGGAATGCTCGGCTTGAGAATGTCCGCACAGGGAAGAAGGAACTTCTCCTTTTTGTGCTTTTTGATGGAGTCCATCAACTCTGCAAACCGCAATTGCCCATGAAAAATCTTGCGCTTCCGGTACACAATGTATTTCTGGAGATAGTGGGCTGTCGACTCACTGATGCAGAAATACTTGGTGGAATCAGGAACTTCGAATCGGAGTTCGCCTGCCATCCGGAAGTAGTGATCGACGGCATTGCGCGAAGTAAAAATCACGCAGTTGTGATCCGCGAGATCGATGCGGTCTTGCCTGAAGACTTGACCGTCTACACCTTCGACGTGAATAAAACTGCGAAAATCGATTTTCAACTTATGCTTACTGGCCAAATCGAAGTACGGAGACTTCTCAGTAGCTGGCTTGGGTTGCGAAATCAGAATCGTCTTGACCTTCTTGCCCATGAGTCTTCACCATTGCCAGGCGCGTAACAATACCGCGACTGGGAGGAATTCGAGGCCGCAAAGGTAGAAAAACCCTTCAACCGGAAGATGGCGCAGTCTGGGAATACGCTCGAAGGACCTGCGGTGACGCATCAGCCAACCTCCACACCATACTCCAGCCGTGGCCCACAAACCATAAAATGAGGGTTCATGCCCCCAAATTGTGATGCAAAGGCCCAGCGGAGAAATCAACCAAGCGGTTGATTCTAAAACATATCGATGTCCCAGTGCCCATTCTCTGCCGTGAACCTCGCCAGAAGAAATGCCCTCCCAAATGCGCGCCACACACCAACGAGACAACATGAGCACCGTCCACAACATCCACAACCGAAGTACACCTTCAGGAGAAAGCACCTGCAACCCAGCCCTGTCCAACATGCCATTCAGTGCCAAGGAGATGGCCAAGCCTGCCGTGGTGTTCTGGATCCAACCTGAGTACCATGGTGCGGTAAAGTCTCCCCGAGACTGGAGCAGCAACCGAAAATCTGTCCAGGCCCAGCCGAGGTGAACGAAATACTTTGGGCTCCATTGCCTGAACGCTCCAACCGCAATCGCAACCGCGCACCACGCTGCCCACCACCATTCTGGTGGTGCCCATTCTACTGCACGTTCTGCTCCATCGAACATGATTCGAATGTCGGCAAACCAACGGTGTCCACCATGTCCATTTGAGGCAGGTTATCCATGGCCGGGAACATCCACCACAATTCTCTTGCGCCCTTGGCATAGCCCCGTCCACCATTTCAATTCCCACAGCATGATGCCGGGCCGGGAGGTTCGACCACTTGGGAGGGTTCCCGTCCAAGACCACCGACCAGCAGACAGGACATCCTCCAGCACGGTGCGCCCCAGCAATTCGCCCGATGGCCAATCAATCATGTTCACGACTATGGCTCCTCCAGCCATAGGAAAGGCCCACTCAAGACTCGGCAACCCCCCGGTGAATGTGGGAGGGCGCACTGCCACATCACCGCAATCAACTGACGGGTTCTGTGCAGGGGGTGCTCCTGGCGATCCACGGCTGGGCGCAGGAGACCAGTCCCCGACTTGGGTGCCGGTTCGCTCCCAAGCCCAGCCATCTTCCGTCCACCACCACGGCCCCTTTAGATGCGGGCCCCATTGCACCTCATCCACACCATCGGGTGCCAGTCCAGGCAACCTGATTTTGAGGGTCCCTCCGTTGTCGTTTAATGGGGCCCAACGATCGGCTGACCAACGTGAACGGCCTTTTCCTGGCAGTCCGGTACCCATCCATTTTGGACAGCGGCCAAATGCAGCCACCCCGCCCGGTGCAAGCACCAAAGAAGCATCCTCAGACACCCATGTGACCCAGTCAGACGGGAGGGGAATCGCCTCCGTGGTGGCTTGAAGGCCAGACAACTCTATGGGCACTGTACCGCAGTTCTGAACCTCGGCAAATTCATCGCCAGATTCCGACGCATTCCAAAGCAGCTCAATGACCCGCAGGCAAGGCGCTGCATCACCGGGCAGCTGTGCCGACGGACATTGAACCTTGATTCGCGGTGCCTCTTGCCCGTCATACTGGAACGACACCACAGCTCCAGCGCTGGCATTGACCTCTTCTTCCATCCCTTCCCACCACAAACTGACCCCATCCGGTCGCCCAAGCACGGCTTCTGCCATCACCGGCCCTTGGGCGCCCTCCACTTGCCACTCTACCTCTCCAAGCTGATCCAAGTAGCGGTTGAGGAAAAGCTCCACCCTGCCTTGGCCCGTCCATTGAGACCCTCTGCAACCATAGCCTTTGATCGTGACGGGGTCTGCTATAGCAGTGGCATGCTCGCCCGCAGTTTGCCAAGCAGAGCCAGGGCCTCCCGACCGCACCAGCGGCAGGCCCGCCCCTGCTAAACCAGGTGCATCGTGGTCGCAGGGGCTCCACGACAACCCTGCCGCGACCGACCCCTGGGGCAACTTGAGAATCATGGTTCCACCGTCATTCGCCATGCCTGGCCAACTGTCAAAATCACTGGAATTCAACCAAACCACACTGTCGCTTTGCAATACGGTCTGCCGCCGCAAGAACCCGCCGCCAAAAGACCATGACCCCAAGCCTATGGGATGTTGTGATTGGTTGAGTACCGCGATGGACTCCAAGGGCATCGCTGGATCGGAGGATACTGGATCGGCCAATGCGCCCACGATTGCGATGGCCCCGGTGGGGCTGACAGGTTGGTAAACAGCGGATAAATGGCCGGCATCTTCTCCCTGAAAACAGCCACTCACGGGGCCTATGGATACAGGGACCCCTTGCTCCATCCAGTCTCCCATTCCCATTGGACGGTCTTCCCAATGAAGGCGCACCACAGAATCAGACAACCCTTGCACCGAAGCGGGCTGGCCCCCCACCAGTGCTTCGGCCGTCCGCAGGGTGACCGGGTTCAACGTCATGCCCAAAAACCAATCCAACTGACCCGCCCCCCTCGGAACCAGCCGCTCAGGAACCTCGGCCTCTGCAAATGCGGAAAGCAGCGTCGGGTGCCCTTGGACCAGCTGAGACTGTGGTGCACAAAAGGGATTTATTCCCGGCTCCCAGAGGTGCTGGTTTGCTGCCGCCCCACAATGTTGTGTGTCCGTGCGCATGACAGGGCGCCCCCCTTCTCCCAAGGATTCCGCCGAATATGGCATGGCGTCTACAACTTTGCCGCTGGCGTCTCTCAGCAATACGGTGCCCCCGCCATTGACCAAAGCAGGCCATGTGGCCATGGGCATGGACACTGCATTGCCAAAATCAAAGCCCGCACTGTCGGCCGCCCGGTGGGCCACCAATGTCGTACCGGAAGGCCAGCAGCCCGCTGCACAAAAACGCGGGCTCCCATTCCATTCCAACGACCAGCCATCGGATGTAACGCAGGTATCGCTTATGACCGTTAACGTCAATGCAATGAACTCCGCTTCTGGGGCACCCATCTGTGGCGTGGGATCAGGATGGATGGCTGTCAACACCCATTGACCCGCACAGATGCTCGGAAATAGACACAAGCAAAGGCCAACTTGAACCTTCTGCCACATCAGAATCCTCCACTTTCGGGACGGACCCGAACCTGCACACCACGCCAGCATCTTCATCATTCCGCAACCTCTTAACTTTGTTGATGTCCCCGGCAACGCCCACAACCCAAGGCCATGCGCCTGCAAAGGGCCTCCAGAGCACCACAACTTTCGACCGAACACCCCATCATGTCACCCTCTCCCCACGGACGTACAGTAGCTGTCATCGGCGCCACAGGCTTAGTCGGGCGCACCATCATCGCTGGACTGGTCGCGCGAAAGTTTCCGATCAAGGAGCTCATACCCGTCGCCAGCAGACGCTCTCTTGGCTCCACCATTGAGTTTAAAGGCGATGAAATTCCGGTCATCAGTGTCGAAGAAGCGGTCGAGCGTCAACCCGACATCGCGCTGTTCAGTGCAGGTGGCGATGTGAGCAAGCAATGGGCACGTGCCTTCACCGACAAAGGCACCACCGTCATTGACAACAGCTCTGCGTGGCGCATGGACCCTACAGTTCCACTCATTGTGCCCGAGGTCAATGCAGATGCAGCGGGAGACCACCTCCTGATTGCCAACCCCAATTGTTCGACCATTCAACTGGTCATGACGCTCAAGCCGCTGCACGATCGATTTTTGATTCGCCGGGCCATTGTGAGCACTTATCAGAGCGTCACAGGCACGGGTCAGGCGGGCATCGATCAGTTGGAAGGTGAGCGCCAAGGATCGGACCCAGCCCAGGTATATCCGCACCCCATTGATGGCAACTGCCTTCCGCATTGTGATGTCTTCTTGGAGAATGACTTCACAAAGGAGGAGATGAAACTGCACCACGAGACCAAAAAAATCCTGGACGATGCCGATGTGCACGTCAGCGCTACCGCGGTCAGGGTGCCCGTAGCGGGCGGACACTCCGAGAGTGTTTACTTGGAAATGGAGCGGTCGTTCAGTGTCCCCGATGTCAAAGAAGCCCTCCAGCTTATGCCCGGCCTCATCATTCAGGATGACCCCATGGCCAACATCTACCCGATGCCGGTCAAGGCTGCTGGAAAAGACGAAGTGTTCGTAGGCCGGATCCGCAGGGACTTGACAGAGGACCAAGGCTTGCACCTTTGGATTGTCTCGGACAACTTGCGCAAAGGAGCCGCGACCAACGCCATCCAAATCGCAGAGTTTCTGCAAAAATCTGGACGGTTCCGCAAATGATCAGCGCACGCATTGCGCGAGGTCTTGCAGTGTCTTCGCTCGCCTTTTTTTGCCTTGGACTGCTCAACGCCCAAGAGGACCCGTGTGTCTTGTTGCCCGATGCGGGGCCTTGTGAAGCGGCCATCCCCGCGTGGTATTTCGATCAGGATTTTGGTGCATGCACCCAATTTTCTTGGGGGGGCTGCGGAGGAACGGTGCCATTCGAAACCATTGAAGACTGTTTGTTGGCGGAATGCGCTTCAGAAAACAGTTTAAGTGGCTTGTGCGATTCGATTCATGTGGGCATCGAATGGGTGGGTACAGCCGACGATGGGCATGTAGAAATACTCGTCGCCCCTGATTACAACACGGCTTATTGGTTTGCCTATGCCGGGTTTGCTGTGTTTGACCTCGAAGGCAACCTTCTGGCCGCCGAGAACGTCTCCACCGCTCCAAATGCCTTTGGCTTTGATGGTCAATTGGAGCCCCATTTGCGCTATTTGGAATATCAACCTGGCGTGGACCTCAGCACATGGGCCGACCCCATCGAAGTTGAATTGCGCCTTTATGAGGGTTGGATGGCGGGCCAAGCGATCGAGCGCTGCTCATGGCCATGGAACAGCCTTGGTGGCCCGACAAGCAGTGTTGGCACGCTCAACGGTGATCCCCATGGAGAGTGGCGCACCTATGACCTATTGGGGCGGCCTGCCGAAGCCTCCCCTGGCGCGCTGTTGATCCAGCGCAACTCCAGCGGACGCACTCGAAAGGTCTTTATCACCGAATGATGTCGCCGGGTTCAGCGCCTTCTTCAGGCGTCACGAAACGCAACCCGCCATCCTCCGTAGACGCCATCAAGACCATTCCCTGAGAAACAACGCCTCTGATTTTTCGAGGGGCCAAATTGGCCAAGAGCACAACGCGACGGCCCACGACCTCTTCTGTGCTGAAATGCTCTGCAATCCCGCTCACCACTGTGCGCTCATCGTATCCTGTTCGCAAGGTCAGCTGGAGCAACTTGTCGGCTCCTTTCACTTTCTCTGCTGAGAGGACCTCGGCAACGCGCAGGTCCATGGCCTGAAAGTCATCAAAAGTCGTTTCTGCCTTTTCTGGCTCTACATCGCGCATCCCTTCGAGTTCTGGACCCATTTTGGCTTGTTGTTCAGCGACCTGCTCATCGGTGATCTTTTCGAAGAGGATGGGCAATGCCCCCAGCGGCTGGCCTTCTGGCACCAGTGCCGCTCCCGCTGCATCCCAAGGCAGATCTGATGTGCCCAGGGCATCGGACAACCTCGCCGAAGTCTTGGGCAGGAACGGCGCCAACACGATCGCCGCATTGGCCGTGACTTGAAGCGCCAAGTGCAGGATGTCCGCCGCCCTTGCGGGGTCGGTCTTGGCCACCTTCCAAGGCTCTTCTTCGGTCAGGTATTTGTTGCCTGCGCGCACCAGCCCCATGGCATGCTGCAGCGCCTCTCTGAACCGGTAGCGTTCAATGGCATCTCCTACGGATTTTGGCGTGCCTTTCATCAGCGCCAACAAGGCCTGATCTACCTCAGTCCACTGCCCCGATGACCCGGGCACCTTGCCGTCGTGAAATTTCCCGGTGAGCACGAAAACGCGGTTCACAAAATTGCCGAGCACATCGGCGAGTTCGTTGTTCACCCTGGCTTGGAAATCTTCCCATGTGAACTCCGCGTCTTTCTGTTCGGGCATGATGGACGCCAGCACGTAGCGCATCTCATCGCTCCGGCCGTCGAAGTCTCGGACATACTCACTGGCCCAAACCGCCCAGTTCCGAGAGGTCGAAATCTTGTCACCTTCGAGGTTCATGAACTCATTGGCGGGCACATTGTGCGGCAACAGGTATTCGCCTTGCTCTTTGAGCAAAATGGGGAAAATGATGCAGTGAAAGACGATGTTGTCCTTGCCGATGAAATGCACGAGCTGCGTGTCTTTGTCCTTCCAATAAGGCTCCCAATCAACTCCCTTTTTAGCGGCCCAGTTGCGCGTGGCTGTGATGTACCCGAGGGGGGCGTCGAGCCAGACATACAACACCTTGCCATCGGCGCCTTCTACGGGAACAGGCACCCCCCAATCGAGGTCCCTCGTCATAGCGCGGCTCTGGAGCCCTCCATCGATCCAACTCCTGCACTGACCGAGGACATGGGCCTTCCAAGACTTTGGGTCGTGGTGGGCTTCCCCGTCGAGCTTGCCCTCTTCCAAGTATTCGCGCAGCCAATCTTCGTGGCGGTCCATGGGGAGGTACCACAGTGTGGTTTCCCTCAATTCTGGCGTGGCACCGCTCAACGTGCTTTTGGGGTCAATCAACTCCTCGGGAGACAACGCCGAACCGCATTTCTCGCATTGATCTCCAAAGGCTTTATCGTGGTCACACTTTGGACATGCACCTTGGATGTAACGGTCTGCAAGAAACTGCTGCTCAAGGGGGTCGTAAAACTGCTGCCGGGTTTCTTCGGTAAATGCCCCTTTGGCCAACAGGTCCAGAAAGAACGACTGGGCAAAGGCGTGGTGCTCGGCACTGGAAGTGCGGTCGTAATGGTCAAACTCAATGTCCAACCCACTGAACGCCGCCTGCATTTCTTCGTGGTAGCGGTCCACAATGGCGCGGGGTGTGGTGCCTTCTTTCCGGGCCCTTAGAGTGATGGCTGCTCCGTGCTCGTCGGACCCACAAACCCACACGACATCGCGCTTCCGGGACTTGAGGTAGCGTACATAGAGGTCAGCAGGCAAATAGGCACCAGCGATGTGGCCAATGTGAATGGGGCCATTGGCATAAGGCAATGCCGAAGTGACGAGGGTGCGGGCGGGTTGCTCGGACATGGGTCGCGAAGGTAATTCGAGCGCAGCCTTGAGTGGTATACTGGTCTGTCCGATATTGGCAACAGTCCTTCCAATTATGTGGAAACATATTCTTTTTGTCGCCCTCATGACTTCACATACACTGTGGAGTCAATCTGAAGTGCCGGCTATCCCAGGCCAAATAGGCTGCACCCCCGACTCTCTATTGTTTGAAGGCAACCCCCGCTTCTGGTACCCGGGCGAACCCATTCAGTGGGCCAACCAACGCACCTTGGACAGCCTCATTGCTTGTGACATGGATGGTTTTCATTACACCGTGGAGTCCCCCCGCACCAAGGGGTACTGCAAACGGGTTAGGAGCCTCAAATCCCCTGAAGGAAACAACGCACTTTATGTCGACGGCGACCTGCGTTACATCAGCTACAATGGTGGCCCCAATCAGAGCAGGAGCATCGTGGTTGGTCACAATTACCGGTCCCACGCCTATTGGTACCAGGAGCAATTGCATTTTCAGAATGGATGGGCGAACTGGTTCAAGCACACGCAGCGCTTGTATCATTCGAAAGAAAGCAAAGAGATCGAATTGCGACAATCAGCCGACGCCCCTTTGGGAGCCGAAAACGCGGTGATTTTCAGCAATGATACCGCGTCCTTTTTCATCATGATCACCGGACACTTGGAGGACGCGACAACCCCCCCCGACATATACTGTCTCCTGCACAAGTCTTCCCAGTGGCAAAACCTTGGGAGGCTCAACAGCAATATTAAACGGGTCAACGGTAATGGTCACAGTTGGAACCTGAAAGACTACATCGTCCTCAGGGCAGAGGGAACATTCTTGGTGTTGAGGAAGACCGATTTATACTGGACGGTCATGCCTTCTGCCTTGGCACAATTCTATGCCAAAAGCTACCAAATCTTTCAAGGAAAACGGGCAGATTCCTGGTTCGCTTGGAAAGGAAATACTGCCGAATACAGCGGGGGACTGGGCACATACTCCGAGGACATCTCGGAATTGGTGGAAGGGGCTGAATGGTCACCACTCATCGTCCCTGCGCCACCCGAGACCTGGCTCGAAAGGGTCTCAAGAGCGCCTGTGGAGTGGGCCATCATACTCGGACTGATGATCTGCGCGGCGGCCTTGGTGAGCTGGAGGGTCATGTCACGCAGGCCCATGTCCATGATTTCCTCCGGCCCATTGGACGGCCATGCTGCTCCATCTCCCGTTTTGCTCACGCTGCTCAAACATTCCAAAAGAAAACTGTCCAGCGAAGAACTCGATGTATTGATTGGACTTGCAGAGGTGCATTCCCCTGAAACTAGAAGGTCGAGAAGGGCCCGCATCATCCAATTGGTCAATACCGAAAGCATGGCCCGATTTGGTCAGCCGATGTTGGTGCGGACAAAATTGGATTCTGATAAGCGCGTTGTGATTTACAGCGTTCAAGATCCATCTGGGACGCAGTAAGCTTCACACTCAGCTATCTTCGTCTGCATGTATGGCTCTATGAAATCCCACCTTGCTGACGCCCTCGATTCTTTGGAAAACGAAGGTCTGTTCAAGAAAGAACGCGTCATCGTGTCTGTCCAAGATGCTTCGATTCAATTGGACGATGGCAGTGAGGTCTTGAATTTCTGTGCCAACAATTACCTGGGCCTTTCTTCTCATCCAAGGGTTGTCGGGGCTGCCAAGAAAGCCATCGATGACCGCGGCTTTGGGATGTCCTCAGTGCGCTTCATTTGTGGAACCCAAGACATTCACAAGGACCTCGAACGCACGATAGCCGACTTTCACCACACAGAGGACACCATTCTCTATGCCGCGGCTTTTGACGCCAATGGCGGGGTTTTTGAGCCTCTATTGACCGCCGAAGACGCGATCATTTCAGATGCGCTGAACCATGCTTCCATCATCGACGGGGTGCGCCTCTGCAAAGCTGCTCGGTACCGCTATGCGAACAACGATATGGCCGACCTGGAGGCGCAACTTCAGGCAGCCAATGAGGCGGGCCACAGGTTCAAAGTCATCGTAACAGACGGTGTGTTTTCTATGGATGGCTTCGTGGCGCAAATTGATCGGATCTGCGACCTCGCTGACCAATACGACGCCCTTGTGATGGTCGATGAATGCCATGCCACGGGGTTCATTGGAAAAACAGGCCGGGGGTCCATTGAACTGCGCGGTGCATTGGGCCGGGTCGACATCATCACCGGAACGCTTGGAAAGGCCTTGGGTGGCGCCATGGGTGGGTTTACAACGGGTCGGTCAGAAATCATCGAAATGCTGCGCCAAAAAAGCCGGCCATATTTGTTCTCCAACTCACTGGCTCCCAGCATAGTCGGCGCCAGCATCGAGGTGTTCCGCATGCTCGATGAAACCACCGAACTGCGCGACCGTTTAGAAGAAAATACCCGGTACTTCAAAGACGGACTTCGCCGCATCGGACTCGACTTCAAGGACGGTGAAAGCGCCATCGTTCCAGTCATGTTGGGCGACGCCAAACTGAGTCAAATCATGGCCGACGCCTTGCTCGAGGAGGGCATTTATGTGATTGGCTTTTTCTACCCCGTCGTGCCCAAAGGCCAAGCGCGCATTAGAGTGCAATTGAGTGCCGCCCATACACGGGCCCAATTGGACCAGGCCCTTGCAGCTTTCGAGAAAGTCGGCAAAGGGCTTGGTGTAGCGAAAGCCATAGCCTGAGGTCCATGCGCATCTTGGTCATTGGACAGGGCCTTGCCGGCACGCTGGTGAGCCACTTTGGCCTGCAAAAGGGATGGGACATCCACGTGATCGACGCGGGCTTACCCTCTGCGTCTGCAGTCGCTGCAGGGATGTTCAACCCCATGTCCTTTCGGCGCATCGTTGAAGTGTGGGACGCGGAAGCCCACCTCCGAATCATGCGGCGCACCTTCGAGGAACTCGGGACGATTACCCGGTGCCAACTCTTGCATGAACTGCCCATACACAAGCGCCTTGCCAACAGCGATTACGCCGCACTATGGCAAGCAAAATCCGAGCAGCTACAGTGGCTTAAATCCGAGCAAGCCCATTGGCCCAACGAGGGCGTTGTAGAAGACGGAGGATGGGTCAATTTGCCTCTGCTCCTTACCCTGTGGCGCGATCGACTGATGATGGAGCAACGGTTCGAACAGCGGCCGTTTCAGCCACGTGACCATGAAGATCTGAACAACGGCAAATGGGATGCCATTGTGGATTGTCGGGGGACGCAAGCAGGAGTTGACAGCACACTGCCACTCCTCGACATCAGGCCCTACAGAGGGGAACTGCTCACCATAGCCCAGCAAAATGGTACCCCAACACCTCCCATCACGCACATCCTCAATTTCGGCAAATGGACCATCCCTTTAGGTGACAACCATTGGAGGCTGGGCGCCAGCTATGAGTGGAACCAAACTGATTTAGAGCCCACGACTGAGACCCGAGACTTCCTCCTCAGCACCCTTGCCACAGTTCTTCCAAACTTGGGGGACATCTCCGTCACCGCACACCAGGTTGGTCTGCGGCCTGTATCCAGGGACCGCAGGCCTGCAGTAGGGGCTTATCCCGGTATTCCGGGTTGGTATGTCTTCAATGGATTGGGAACCCGCGGCGTTCTCATTGGGCCCCGTTGGGCGAGCCATCTGATTGACATGATCGCAGGAAATGCTACGTTTAATGCTGAAACAAAGCCAGATAGGCTCCTTTTTCCAAAATCTTAATTTCAATTCATTCTGAAATTAACTTTGGACCGTGTCTTCGAAGGCCTCCACAGCATTGAGCCCAGCCCGGCAGCATTTCATATCCACATGGCCGGAGGTCATGAAGCCCTGGTCCTTGCCCAAAGCCGCGGCCAAAATTCACGCACTTTTATTGTCCTCTTCAGCGCCCCTCAACGCCGATGACATCATCGATATCCTCGACCTCAGCAGCGGTTCAGCCAGCACCCAATTGAGACTGCTCAGCGACCTGGGCATGGTTGAGCGCCTCCGCATCATGGGGCTTCGCAAATCCCATTACCGCGCCATTTCCGACCCGGCACACATTTTTGTGGCATTGGCAGAGGCCCGCAAACGTCAGGCATTCAAAGCCATGGACACCATGGCTCCTGTCATCACGTCTATTGCACAAAAAGACGACGTTCAATGGCTCAATACCGTCTGGCAATTACAAGCCTTGTCTAATTTGATGAGTCAATGGCTCCAAGTTTGTACCACCAAGGATCCCGAATGGACCGTCCGACTCATGCAGTCTGCCATATCTCAAAAAAAGCACGCATCAAACATTTCTGATTCACCTTAAGTATTGATTTGTAACTACTTAATACGACGTTATACAAGTTATTTATTTCAATAAATATTGAAACTATGATTGACTCCACCATCGAAAAAGCACTCAATGACCAGATTGAAATGGAAGCGCTGAGCTCACATTTCTATCTCGCTATGGCCAGCTGGGCCGAAAACCAAGGCCTAAATGGCACCGCAGAATTCCTTTACCGACACAGCGACGAAGAGCGCATGCACATGCTCAAACTGGTCCGTTTTGTCAACGAAAGGGGCGGAAAGGCTGTCGTACCTGCGTTGGACGCTCCTCAATCGGATTTCTCCGATTTGCCTGCCATTTTCTCGACCCTGTTGGAACATGAGACCAAAGTCACCGCCAGCATCAACGGTGTGGTCGACCTCTGCCTGCAGAGAAAAGACTACACCACCCACAACTTTATGCAGTGGTACGTCGCAGAACAAATTGAAGAAGAAGCCTTGGCGCGGAACATCCTGGACAAACTGGCCTTGATTGGCCAGGACAAAGGCGGGCTGTATTTGTTTGACCGCGATCTAGAACAATTGCAACCTGAAGCCTAAGTCAAGGCGCGCGGTGTACTTTGCAAGAGCGCGGTTCACAATGTCTCGGCCCATTTACATCTTCCAAGCTGCCATCTTGGCGTTCCTCTCGTTGTCGACTCAGATGGCGTGGGCGACGTATGGCCTGCCTGATGAACGCCATTGTGCGTCTGATCTCATCTTTTGGAATGGCCCTTCATGTGCGCCTGCAACGCCGATTCTCTCGGCGTGTGTGCCCGATCCTGAAATTGACCGCTCCCCGATTTGGGCCGTGATTTACGGCCGGTACATCTACCTGCTCGGAAGGGAAATGTTCTGGCCAGAGATTGAACGGCAAGACCGGTTTCGCATCGCCATTGTGAATTGGCCTGACCTCGCTCAAGACCTCGGAGAACAACTTAAAGGACGCGCCATTGCCGGTTTACAAGTAGACATCATTGCCTTGGACACCAAAGATTTGGCCAGCGACAAACGGGATTTCACCATGTTGTTTTTGGGAGGCTCAAACACTGCAGACGCACTTCCTGACCTGAAAACCAGCTTGACCAAATGGCTTAAAAAAGGAGACAAGAACGCCTTGATTGTAACGGACGGCGGGGCTGTTCCCGGTCATGATGTTGCTTTTCGCCGCACCAAACAAGGGGAAACATTGTCCCTGTGCGTTGAACCTGATGAAGCCATGATGGCGTCCAAACCATTGGACCTCCCCCTTCACTTCATGCAACGCCGGTGCCCATGAAGGATTTAGCACATCCCCCTATAAACACCGCCATGGTCCCATGGCGCGCTGCCGCTTTTTTCCTGGCCATGGTTGCCGCATTGCTGGGCCCGGGGCTTCTCGCCCAAGGTCCGCTGACACTCAGCGCCATTGCTTTGGCCGATGAGGGTAACCTTGAAGAGGCTGAAAGCGTCTTAATGGAGGCATTGTCTGGCCCAGAAGGCAACGATGCCATGACCTGGTATGTTCAAGCCTTTGTGCTCAAAGAGCAATATGTCCAAGCCGGAAAGCAGCCAGAAAGCCCCAAGCGAACCCAGGCGCTCGAAAGTTTGAGAACCTGCATTCAAAAAGACCGGCAGCAACGCCTTGAGGACTGGTGGCGTCCATTGTTGTCGTTCTTGGGCGAGAGCTACATCTTGGATGTTCAAGTTGAAATCCGGAACATCGCGCCCGATCAACCGGTGCTGGCCGAACAGTATTTCATCCGATACGCAGAGATTCAAGAGGAATTGAATCCCGGTACTGACTCTTCCAATGAGTGGGTGCTGATGCAACAGCAATTGGGAGAAACCGCCATGACAGAAGCCAAGGCGCTGGAACAGAGCGGTGCCGGTCCCTGGTTCGCATTGGGCACCCACCACTACACCTTGGCCGCGACCCGGAGCCAAGACCTATACCGCTCACTCTTCAACCTTGCTGTGCACACCTACAATCAAGGCGTGCGTGAATTCAAGGCCGCTGAGGACGACCTCGATGCCATCGATACCGCCCTTGAAGACGCCTCCAACCATTGGCTGAGTGCTTCGCACTTACTGGAATCGGCCATCGCTCAAGACGACACCCAAACCGAGGGGTATGAGGCTTTGGCGATCGTATCCACCGCATTGCTCAACCAAGACCGGATTGAGTGGTGCAAGGCGCACATCCAAGAATTGGAAGGGCACTGAATATGAAGCAATGGCTCCATTCCATCGGTGCGCGGATTTTCGCGGGTTTCGGCCTTTTCATCTTGGCCCTGGCGGTATTTTTTATCCTCACTGCCCGCACCACACGGGACCAAGCCAATCTGCTCGACCAGAGCCTAAAGTGGGACCAATCCAAGGCTGAAGTCTCCAAATTGTTGCAGCGCGTCGAAGCCATGAGGGCCTATGCGCTGCTCGCTGCAAGGTTGCCCGAGCCCAGCCATTTGCATGTCGATGCCCACCAGTCTTTGGACCGTCTACAGTCCGGTTTTGCCACCAAATTAGAAGCCCTCCGACGCGCGGCACCCCATCAATCGGTCACCCATGAAAGGTTGTTCAAGCATCACATTGCCGCCGATGCGCTTTTGGACGCATTGCAAGGGTTGGTGCCTCCTGGAACACGGAAGGCTGAACTGGAAGTTGATTTTGACCGGCTTTGGAAAATTGACGAGCTCTTGGACAACCCCTTTGTCCCGGGGTCAGACCTGACTTCAAGGCTGGACTCCCTGGAAACAGACCTGGTCATATTGGAGGCCTACTTTTCCGAATCTGCCGCTGTCACCGATGAAGCGGTGCAAGCCAGTGGGCAGCGTTTGGACACCTTGGTGCGTTGGATTTCCTTGTTTGTTCTCCTGGCGGGCTTGGGCATCGCAGGAGGGGTCACCCGCGCCATTCGCCAGCCCTTGCTCAAGGTTCGTGCCCGTTTGCTTTACCTGTCCAGGGGCATAGACCATCCTTTTTCGATGCCCGATCGCAAAGACGAGATCGGTGAAATGGCCCGTGCTTTGGATCGATTGGCGGATGGCCTTCGCCGCACACGTGAGTTCAGTGCCGCAGTGGGTCAGGGCCAATTCGACGCATCATACACCCCCCTTTCTGAGGAGGATGTTCTGGGCAAAACTTTGCTCGCCATGCGCGATGACCTCGCGAGCTACGAAAAGGAGATGGAGGCGAAGGTGGAGGAACGCACGGAAACGCTGTCCAAGCAAACCGAGCAGCTGGAGGTCCAGGGCGAGGAACTCGGGCGGCTGTACAATGACCTGACATCGAGCATCGATTATGCCCGCCGGATTCAAGGTGCCATTCTCCCGAGCGAGCCCAATCGGAAGCTCATCTTCGACCGCAACTTTGTGCTGTACATGCCCAGAGACGGCGTCAGCGGCGACTTCCCCTGGTTTCACAAGCTCGATGCTTGGCGGATGTTCGCCGCAGTGGACTGCACGGGCCATGGCGTTCCGGGTGCGTTTATGAGCTTGCTCGGTCACAATGCGCTGCAGCACATCGGCAAGGTCTACACCAAACCCGGCAAAATTCTGGACCGCCTCAATGAACTCGCCCGCAATGTTCTGCACCGCGGTGAAGGAAGCGGACTGGATGCTGAGGACCAGGTCCCCGATGGGATGGACGTTGGTTTGATTTCGATCAACCTCGAAGAAGGAATTCTGGAATATGCTGGGGCCAACTCGCCGGCCTACATCGTGCGCAATGGTGAAGTCATCGAACTGAAGCCCGATAAACGCGCCATCGCCAGTTTTGAGCCGGGTACGCATACGTACACCACCCATCAAGTCGTCCTACAAGACCGGGATATGGTGTATTCCGCCTCTGACGGCTACGCCGACCAATTCGGTGGACCAAAGGGGCGAAAGTTCATGCGCAAGAGGTTCAGGGGTTTGCTGTCAGAAATGGCCGTGATGCCCGTGGAAGAGCAAGAACGTCAACTGCATCACCGCATCGAAAACTGGCGCCAAGAGGCCGAAGAAGACCAGGTCGATGACATCCTCGTCTGTGGGGTTCGCATTCGACTCGGATGACCGCAAAGAAACCCGCTCTGCTGTGGCTCAAGAAAGCCGTCCTCAGGCTGATGAGCTGGCCGCGCATCCAACGGGTCTGGCGCGATGGGCTCGGGCCTTCCAACATTGTCATCCTCCTCGCAGCTTTCATCGGGATCATCGCGGGTTTGCTCGCGGTTTTTCTGAAGAATGGCATCGGCTGGCTGCGTCAATTGCCCTGGATTGCCGATGGCGACCAAGGGTGGGAAATCCGTTTCGTCTTGCCTACGATCGGATTGGTGCTGACCCATGTCTTGGTGCGGCAAGTGTTCTCGGACCGACACCCCGGACCAGGCATTCCCGCCACCCTTCACGCCATTTCACGGATGCGGGCCCGGATGTCGAGGATGTCCATGATCAGTCCAGTCTCTGCATCCTTTATCACCGTGGGCTTTGGTGGAAGCGCGGGGCTCGAGGCCCCTGCGGTGCAGAGCAGTGCCGCCTTTGCCAGCGAGGCCGCAGAGCGGTTCAACCTCGATTACCGACACCGCTTGGTGCTGATTGGTTGTGCGGCCACTGCATCGCTCGCTGCCATGTTTAGTGCGCCCCTCGCCGCCATTGTTTTTGCCGTTGAGGTCATCATGATCGACATGACAACGGCGAGTCTGGTGCCCTTGCTCATCGCTTCTCTGTCGGCGCTGCTCACCACCACCTTGTTCATCGATCCCGAAGAGCTTGTGCAGGCAGGGCGCAACCTTCCTGAATGGGACGGAACATTCCTGGCTTTCGTTCCGTTCGCCGTCTTGTGTGGCCTGGCCTCGGTGTGGTTTAGTACCGTGTATAGGGGTGCGGGAAGGGCCATGAGAAGGTTCCGGCACCCCGGTGCACGCATTTTGGTCGCGGGCCTTTTGGTTGGATTGGCGCTCGTGGCTTTTCCTTCCCTCTATGGCGAGGGTTTCGAAATCATCAACGACTTGCTGCGCGGTCGCACAGGCCGGCTCGACCCCATCCAACGCGTCAATTTCATCCCAGACACCACCTTGCGCATGGTGGCTGTGATGGGCGCCTTGTGGTTGTGCAAACCGGCACTCACCGGCCTCACTGTGGGTGCGGGAGGTGTAGGTGGCGTCTTTGCTCCAGCCCTGTTCAGCGGTGCTGTGCTCGGTGCCCTTTACCTCTCCCTTACCGATCTCATATTCCCAAGCTGGCACCTCATCGGTGGTCACTTTGTGCTCGCGGGAATGGCCGGTCTGATGGCGGGCATTTTGCGGGCACCTTTGACCGCGATTTTCCTCGCGGCAGAGGCGAGTGGCGGTTACGATCTGTTCATCCCCCTCATGTTGACCAGCGCCATAGCCTTTCAAACGGCACGATGGATGCGGCCCAACAGCATCTACACGGAGGAATTGGCGGAACGCGGCGAACTGATTACCCACGACAAAGACAAGGCTGTCTTGACGCTGATGAAACTCGCCGATGAAGTCGAACGGGACTTTGATCCTGTGCGTCCGGAAATGAGCCTGGGCGAACTTGTCGAAGTGGTCGCCAAGAGCAGGCGCAACATCCACCCTGTGCTCGACCCACAGGGCCGGCTCGTCGGTATCGTTCCTCTGGAGGAAATTCGAGGGGTGATGTTTGACCGTGACCGCTACTTGGAGTTCAAGGTAGAAGACCTGATGGTCGTACCCGCAGCTACCCTCGACCTCTCGGACCACATGGATCAGGTCATGTCCAAGTTCGACCGCACACAAGCCTGGAATTTGCCTGTGCTTCAGTCTGGCCAGTATGTGGGATTCGTAAGCAGGTCCAAGCTTTTTGGTGCCTATCGGAATTGGCTCCAAGCCGTATCCGAGGAGTGACCCACTTCCTCTGACCAACAGGCATCGCCATGACAAGTGTCATCCATTTGGGGCACATCGGTCATTACAAGAGGGCAAGAACGGAGTGTCTTTTGACCCCGTACCCAAAGTTCTTGCCCTATGAATTTCTTCCATCACTCATCGGTTCTCTGCACAGCCACTTGTGCCATATCCGCCGCCATCTTGCTCTCCTCGTGCCATCCGAGTAACGCGACCAATCCCGAGCCACAGACCAAGGATTTCCAAATGTTGGCGACCATCATCGATGCGCTTGGAGAGCAGGGATACAACCAATTGCGCATGCCCGACCCCCATGATTTGGCTGCTATTCCGCAAGACCCCAACAATCCACTCACCCAACAAAAGGTGACGCTGGGTCGCATGTTGTTTCACGAAACAGCTTTGGGAATGGATGCGATGGAGGAAGACGGCATGGGTACATACAGCTGTGCCAGCTGCCACCATGCTACTGCTGGATTCCAGGCAGGTGTTCAACAAGGATTGGGCGATGGAGGTGTCGGTTTTGGTATTCGTGGCGAAGGCCGGGTGATCTCACCAGACTATAACCCTGAGGACATCGATCGGCAGCCCATGCGCAGCCCTACTGCCATGAACGGCGCATTTACGCCAGTCACCTTATGGAATGGCCAATTCGGCGCCCACGGTCCCAATGTGGGCACGGAAGCTCAATGGACTGAAGGCACCCCTTTGGCAGTCAACTCATTGGGATACATGGGGCTCGAGACCCAAGCCATCGCTGGACTCACCGTGCATCGGATGGCCCCCAGCCCTGCCTTCTTTGATCAAATGCCCGATTACCTGGCGCTGTTCGATGCGGCCTTTCCCGAAGTCAATGAGTCCGACCGTTACAGCGTAGAGATGGCAGGCCTGGCCATTGCCGCCTATGAACGGACCATCATGTCTAACGAATCGCCCTTTCAACGGTGGTTGAATGGAGAGCATACAGCCATGTCACCACAACAAAAGGATGGAGCCATCGTCTTTTTTGGTGCTGCCAATTGTGGCACCTGCCACAACGGACCTGCGCTTTCAGACGGCGGCTTTCATGCCCTCGGCATGCCCGACATGCCCAGCAACGCAGTTCTTGACGCCAGCGGCGAAGATTACGGCATGTCCAGCGCCGAGGCAGCATTGGGCCGTGGTGGATTTACGGGCCAAGATGGCGACAAGTTTGCCTTCAAAACCCCGCAACTCTACAACCTGGTGGACGGCCGTTTCTATGGCCACGGGGGGACTTTCTACAACTTGCTCGACGTGATCGAATACAAGTTGGCTGGAGATTGTGCGAAGCCAGAAGTGGAGCCACACCTTTCACAAGACTACGATGCGGTTGAAATCACAGAAGCTCAGAAGAAAAGCCTTCACCGCTTCTTGGTCGAGGGCTTGTATGATCCGCAGTTGGACCGGTATGTACCCGGCAATACAATCAGCGGAAACTGCTTCCCAAACAACGACCCACAGGCTTCCATTGATTTGGGCTGCGATGAGCCTTTGTAAGGAACGTCGAGGAGAACCGGAGCTCAACGCAGCACCAAAAGGCGCTGAACGGAGTTCCGGTTTTCCGAATTCAAACCGATGAAATGAACCCCAGGGGCCAGTCCATTCAATGAAACGCGGCGCCCACCATTTCCGAGGAGTTTCTCCTGATAGACCACTCGGCCTGTGGCATCGTGCACAGTCAAGACCGCCTCGCTGCCTGACCAAAATGCCGCGACCGTAGCTTGGCCTTCGCTGGGGTTGGGAAACACTTCCAAGCTGGGGCCTTGCGAAGTCAGATCTTCTACCAGGGACTGCACGTTGCCGAGTGAATCCACACCGTAGACGTTGATGTCGTCGAGGAAGACGTTGTTGCCGCCTTTGGATTCAAACTCAAAGCGCACCCGGAGGTTGGGCACCATGTAAACCTCATTGGTGACCTCTTCCATGTGGCCGGTCCATTCGTCCGTGCCCGATGGATAGAAGTTTCCTCCATGGTCCTCTGCGGTGGGCAGGTCAATGATGCCGCGGTGGAATTGCCGGGTATTCCAGGAATCACCGCAATCCTTGCTGACCTGCAGCTTGAGCCTGTCATCGGTTTCGCCTGTTGTGCGGTGACTGTAAGCGTATTTGTATGAGATGAAAATGGTCTCCATTCCTGCGGCGTCATAGGTCGTGGATGTCACCCGGGTGATTTCCCCTCCTTCATTTTGGCGGTTGCGCACATACAGCGACCGTTCTCCAGAATAGCCTGTCGTCTCACGAATCTGCCATGGCTGGCCGCTGACCGTTTGAACCTCCCATTGGCCTTCACTCCATGGTCCTGTAGCGGATTCAAACCCCTCTACCAAAGGAGAGGACAGCATGCCATTGTCCAATACCCGGATTACCGTTGGGTCCATGGAAGTGACAGAGCCCGACTCATTTGACACCGTCAAATACACTTCGAATTCTCCTGCCTGTTCATAGAAGTGCGTTGGGTTTTGCTCCAATTCAGAGTTGCCCGAAAGCGATGTTCCATCTCCGAAGTCCCAAGACCATTCTGTAATGCCAAAGAAGCTAGCGTCAGTGAACTCAACGGGGTTGCCCAGGCACACTTCGTTCCGGTTCACAGTAAATTCTGCACGGCACAAGAGCTCGTTTTCGAGAACGCCTGTATCCTCTATGTTTTGGGGTGACCACAACTCGTCTCGGTCGGCAAGGCTGTTGTTGAGCGCCGCGCGCATTCGTGCACGTTGGCCAATGGTGTACATGCGGCTGCAATAGCTGTACTCCATGTAGTTCTGAACGTTGTCCAAGGTGCCGCAGGTCGTGCGCTCAACGTCACAAAAACCAACCGGGCTGCCGAGGCAGAGCGGCGTATCCTCCACGCCATCATCGATGTCGCAGTTGTCCTCCTCGTTGGGGTTGTTTGAACTCCCCCATGTGTGGGGAAGATTGAGCCAGTGACCGCACTCATGGGTCAGGGTGCGGCTGCGGTAAGCATTGCTCGTACCGATGCTGCCCACATAGTCGTGCTTCAAGACGATGCCATCGGTGCCCGCTCCCCAATCCGAGGGATAGTTGGTGTACCCTGCAGCGCCTGCAGCACTGGCCGCTACGTAGACATTCATGTAGCTTTCTCTGGGCCAATGAATGAGTTGCTTCATCTGGTTGTTCCCCTCATAGGTCAACACATCCTGCAACCTGTTGATTCCCGAATGGCAATTGCCCAGGGGGTCGCGTTTGGCCAACTTGAATTCAACGTCGATGTCCGCGGCGATGTCCACGAACCCTGCGACGATTTGGCCGGTGTCCGCGTTGAGCTTCCGAAAATCCGCATTCAGGATTTCCATGGCGTCAAAAATCTGCGCATCGCTGATGTTTTCTTCTCCATTGTCGTGAATCACATGAAACACCACGGGAATGATGTACAGCTCATTGTCTTCACCTCCGCGCTGGAGCAGCGCTTGGGCCGCTTCTCGCGTAGCCCGTTCGGCAGCATCTCGCGCTTCTGCCGCACCTGGGTGGGCCGCATCGAATGCAGCTTGTGCCGCAGGTTGTCCGCAGGTAAGAGGCTGTTGGGCATTCACAGAAAAGCCCAATGACAAGGGCAGTAACCATGCCATGAATGGCTTGAGGAGGGATGGTCTATTCAACATATGCTTGCAGGCTTGACAAGTTAATACCTTGTATCGTTGACTGCGACAAATCTTGCCGTCGCAGGTCAATTCCGGGGAATGAACGCGCAAGACCTTAATTTTGGCGCATGGCCCCATCACGTTTTTTGCATCCTCTCCACCCCGCTCTACTGATGGCCTGTCTGGCCCTGGTCTCCGTTGAAGTCGCGGGGTGTTCCTCGAACGGCCTTCCGGCAGAACCCTCGAGCAATCTGATGGAACAAGGTGAAACAGTCGCTCGGGACATCAGCGACACGGAGCTGGTGAAATTGATGGCACAGCGCAGCGACTTGCTGCTCATCGATGTGCGCACGGACAAAGAGTGGGACGCGGGGCACATCGAAGGCGCCTGCTTTTTGGACTTCCTAGAAGACGACTTCAAGGTGCGCGCCGAGGCCCTTCCAAAGAACCGCCCCATCGCTTTGTATTGCGCAGCGGGAGGGCGCAGCGAAGACGCCATGAAGCTGCTCGCAAAAGCAGGGTTTTCCGAGTTGTACAACCTTCGAAAAGGGTTTTATGGCTGGGAGGATGCCGGTCGCACGGTATCCAATGCTGCTCCCACGCCGCTCCCCGGCAAAGAATAAGCAGCCTGCCGGAAGTTTATTTCTGCGAACGGTCGAACAAGGCAAACCTGATGTCGCTCAGGCCGGGCAGTGGATCGCGCCGCATGGCGTGAACAACATCCAAGGTGTACCGGCCTTTTAGTGGAAACGCCACGCCTTTTTTGTAGCCTATGCGGTGGTCTACCCACTCGCCACCCGTGCCATACCATCGGCCGTCTGGGCCTGCCAATGGACAGGACAACGTGTCCGTCAAAGTCCGTCCATTGGGATAAGTCAACCTGACAAACAAATAGAGGTTTGAGAAGGGGTATGTGCTGTTGTGTCGCAGTCCAATTTGAAGGTCATGTCGGTGCTCAGGTTCGTCGACGTCGAACGTCAGCTGGAGCGTGTCACTTGCGGACCAACCGGCAGGATCAACCAAAGCGGCGTCGGATGCTACTGGTCCCGGACCACACCCCGTCCACACCAACATCGCGGTAAAGACGCAGCCTACAGAGTACAAGATCCTGCTCATGACTTTGGCGCAGACCCTCTTCCCTTGCGGCGCTTGTTGCGGCGTTTCCCACTTCCATTTTGATTAGAAGGGGGTTTGCCGTTTGACCCTCCTTGCGACTGGCCCTTGCCTCTGTTGTTGCGGCCACGGCCACCTTTGCCCCTTTGACGGCCTCTGTTGTCGAACCGGTTGACATCGTCTTGGCCAACCACATCTCCGTAAAGCGCATCCTCTGGAGCAGCTTCCTCTTGGATGGCGAACTTTAAGAGGTCGTCCGGTTTCTCGCCCCGGGCGTTCATGTCCATGATCTCGCGGACATCCTTCAAATCAATGGGTACGGGAGAAGTTCCAGGGTCGTCGAAGTACTGGAACCACATTCGACCCCCGAAGATGTCGGTTTTAAAATGGCCAGCCTTGCCTTTCCGGGTCATCAACTTGGTGCTGGGTGGCGGAAACTTGGCCACCGCTTCCTTGTATTGATCCAGCTCAAAATTCAGGCAGCACTTCAGCTTGCCACATTGACCGGCGAGCTTCTGTGGGTTGAGCGAAAGCTGCTGATAGCGCGCAGCTCCAGTGGAGACGCTGCGGAAATCTGTCAGCCAAGTAGAGCAACACAATTCACGTCCACAGACCCCGATTCCTCCGAGCCGAGCCGACTCTTGTCGGGCACCAATTTGGCGCATTTCGATGCGGACCTTGAACGCCGAAGCCAAAGCGCGCACCAGTTCCCTGAAGTCCACACGCTGCTCGGCAGTGTAATAAAACGTGCATTTGGTGCCGTCGCCCTGAAACTCGACGTCCCCGAGCTTCATGTCCAATTTGTGCTCGGCTACAATGGTTCTCGCCTGGGACAAGGTCTCATCCTCGCGGTTGCGGGCAGCCTGCCAAGCTGTGATGTCGTTCATGTCCGCCTTGCGGATCACTTTCCGAATCTCGTGGGTGTCCTTGACGCGCTTGGCCTTCATCTGAGCGCGGACCAACTCGCCGGTCAGCGACACAATGCCCATGTCTTCTCCTGGCACCGCGTCGACCACCGCCACATCTCCTGTTTGGACCCGCCGGCCTTGTCCGATGCGGAAAAACCCTTTGCGGTTCCGCTTGAAGCGCACCTCAACGATGTCAAACGCGCGCTGGCCTTCGGGGATGGGGATGCCTTCGAGCCAGTCGAACACGGTCATCACATCGCAGCCGCAATTGCCGCAATTGCCATTGGATCGGCAGCCCATTGGCTTGCCGTCCGGTCCCTTCTTGCATGAGGCACATCCCATCTTCTCTCTAGGTCATCCGAGCCCGAAACCAGTTCCGGGCTTGTCCCGAAGATAACCCGCCTCGGCGAGCGCCTTATCGGGGCCGATGCAGAAGTTCCATCATGCGCATGCTCAAATCCAGAAAAACAGTTCTGCCATAGACGTTGCCCGAAACATCGCGCCATGCTTTTTCAAGATCTGCTTGCATATCGGCCACATTTCCATGATGGATGTAAGCCGCGAATTTCTCTGCAAAGCCCCTTTCGGAGGCGCGCAAGCGGACTGCCGATGCCGCGCCGTAGTTGCCCACAATGCACTGCCGAACCATGTGGAGGGCATACAGCAGAAATTGCTTTTGGCTCTCCCTGCCGAGGTCGTGAAAAGCGTCGGCCAAGGCCGCAGCTTTGCGGCCATCCCGCGCAAAAGCAGTGCGCATCCAATCCACATACATGGCGAATTCCGCTGCCGCATTTTCCCGAACCAGCCGGCGTGCCCTTGCCAAGTCTCCCTCGCACAAGCCTACGGCATCTGACACTTGCTCACCCTCGGCGCCCAATCCGTTCAGCCAACGGACCACTTGGGCATCGCCTACGGGAGGAACAGGTACAATCTGAGTGCGGCTCAGAATGGTGGCCAGGATGTTTTCGGTGTTGTCGGCCAACAAGATGAATACCGTCTTGGATGGTGGCTCCTCGATGACTTTGAGCAATTTGTTTGCGGTGTCGGTGCGCATCCACTGGGCCCCCCAAATCACTTGCACCTTCCATCCACCAGCATGGGCTGTTAAAGAGAGCCGGCGAAGAATGTCCGATGCTTCGTGGACCGAGATAAAGGGCTGTTTGTTTCCGAGGGCCATGCGGTCGCGCAGGTCCACCATGTCAAAGTGAGGCCCTTCTTCCTTCAACAACCCGCGCCAGGTCCCCAATTGATCGGCACTCAGCGCTTTGTCTTTGCCCGGTGGCTTCACCACAGGGTAGGTAAAGTGAAGGTCTGGATGCTGCAATTGATCATGCTGCTGGCACGAAGGACAGCTTCCGCAAGGCCGTTCTGTGCCCTTTGAAGTGCAGTGCAGTCTCCGAGCAAGCCCCAAGGCCAAGGCCAGCCCTCCCCGCCCGGCGGGTCCCGTAAACAACATGGCATGGGCCAACGTTCCGCGGTCTGCACGGTCCGCCAACCGGGCGGCCAAGGCCTCCTGACCGATGGGTTCACGCATCAATTGCACTTCCATGTTTCGAAGATAACGGGGTTCAGCTCGACGGCGACCAGCGCAATCCAAAGCGCACGTCTCGGCCCGGGGCGCTGATGCCTGAAGCGAAGACTTTGTAGTGCCGGTCAAAGACGTTGTGCACTCCCGCAGACACGGTGGTCCGTTCGGTCAGACGGCCTTCGAAATCCACACCCAAAGTCCACCACGCGGGGTTGCCTTGAGGCAACGCTTCTGCCAAGTTGTCCGTGGCGCCCGGTCCATAGCGGTCCAAGGACTTTCGACCGCTCCACATCCAATGGAATTCTGCCGAAAGCCAGTCCCACGAACGTCTGCAGGAAACCCTTCCAAAAGCCGGTGGGATGTGGGCCAGTGGCCCGCCACCTTCCAGGTCTTGGCCCCGCGTAAAGTTCGCGGTGGCTTTGCAGCGCCATCCCGATTCTGGCCAGAAGTACACGCTCCATTGTGAGCCGCTGATGGCCGCTCTGCCCGTGTTCGCGTTGACCTGAATCAAACTGGTATCGCCCTCTACAACGATGGTTTCCATCGTGGCTCCATCGGCACCGATGAGCACCGTGTCCACGGGCACGATGGCGTCCATCAACTGCGTGTAAAAACCCGACACATTCGCTTTGAGCTCGCCGCTCTTACTGCGCCAATACCCGCCCAACTCCAATCCAGCCAGTCGTTCAGGCTTCAGCTGATCGGCAGGGACGATGGCATAGCCGTCTTTGGCGCGCACCTTGCCCACATCGTCTACGTTGGGGTTGCGGAAAGCGGTGGAGAGAACGGCGTGTGCACCGGTTCTAGGATGGGGCGTCCAATGCAGCGTTCCGCTGCCCGTCAGGGCGCCTCGGTTGTAGGATACCTGTTCAAACGGCAGGTCCAAGCCCGGTTGGGCATCAAACCTCGATTCCAACCAACCTTGGGTGTATCGCGCCGCAGCCTCCATTTTCCAGCGGTTCCAGCGCCGCTCGACCCCTGTATAGAAAGCCAGGGAACCCATTTCAGAGCCGCCATTGGGATAGCGCGTCAATGCAGGCTGGTCCAAGCGAAGCCCATCCGCCCTGCGCTCCATCCACGCCTCGGATTGAACGCCATCCATGCTCCAGTATGCGCCCAATGAAGTCCGCCAGCGGCGCACCATTCTGTCTACATCGAGCGAAATGCTGCGCACCCCCACCCGTTCTCGTTGGACTTCTCGGTCTTGTGAACCGAAACGCGCTTTGAGCCGGGACTCCTCGATGTGCTGCCAAGCAGCTGTCAGAGAGACGTGGCCCACGGACCTCACCAACCCGGCAAACTGAGCGGACACCAGGCTTCGTTTTTGGGGGCCATAATCCCACTGTGCCCATTTCGGGCCACCACCGCTTGCCGCGTCATTGAGACGGTCAAACCGCGGGACATTGGATCCGGTGCTGTGCTGAACATTGAGTTCTACATACCGCTCGCGGTCTCCGTACCGCACCTTTTGAAGGAAGTCTGTCTGGTCAAAGCCCGTCCCAGGCTGTACGTCCAGGTCGGCATTGACATCGGCGACATCGGTGACTTCGGAACCGTTGGTCTCCGTTGTGACCTCCCAAGGCACCCTGCCCCAATCCTCTGAACCATGGGGCCGCCATGCCCCCATGCGCAAATCTCCAAACCGCCTGTGGGTCAAGCTGGTCAACACTGCCAATCGGCCCTGTGTGACTTCAGCATCGGCGTGGAAAGTGGGGGTTCTGGAGGCCCCAGAATAAGTGATCTGTCCGCGCGCCCGGGCGCCGGCTTCCCAGCGTGGTGAGCGGCTCCGATAATGGATCACCCCGCCCAGGGCATCGCTGCCGAATTGAACCGAACCCGCTCCATGGTGCACCTCGGTCGATGCAAGCACAAAAGGGTCGACGGTCATGGCGTTTTGCAGATGCCCACTCCTGTAGATGGCATTGTTCATCCTGACGCCATCGACCACGAGCAAAATGCGGTTGGCTTCGAACCCCCGCAATACCGGTGAGCCTCCGCCCTGTTGGCTTTGCTGCACATGCACTTGCCCGGATTGCCACAGGAGAGTGGCGGCGTTGGAGGGGGCCTCACGGGCCACTTCACTGGCCGAGATCCGGCTCACTGTTGCGGCCGATGACAACTCTCGAAAAGGTTGAATGCTGGAAACCACCACTTCAGAAAGGTTGACGAGGTCGGGCACGAGGTTGATTTCCAGATCCAATTGTGCCGCAGGCATGGCCACAGATTGAGAACTGAAGCCCATGCTCCTGACCTGCAGGGTATCGCCTTGTCGGATGAGGCTGTCCAACTGCAATCGCCCCTCCATGTCCGTCATGCGAACCTCGCCGTTGTTGTTGAGGATCACCGCCGCTGGCACGGGTTGTCCAGCTTCATCCCTGACTTCGATGACCTGGCCCAAGAGCACAGGAACAGTGCCCAAGCACAGGAACAAGCTCAACGCCAAGCCCAGCAAAAACGGGGAGTTATGGGGCCAAAACCGCACTGAGAATTTCCCACGAACGGATAGGCCGAGGTGCAGAAAGGTGGAGCTGGAGATAGCGCACATGCTGGAGTACAAGCAAGTTTCGGGCATCGTGGGACAGCGTTTCAGCCTGCACTTCCTCAAAATTCATGCCTTGAATTCTGAGAAAGCTTTCCGCTTCAGCCACCGAAAGGTAATCTTCTCCCATCGGAGGACCCGACTCCCATTCGGCCGTGGCCAAATTGAACCGTCCAAAACCCGAGGGGGCGGAATGGGGCGCATCCGGTTTTAACCCCGTTGCCGCCACAGACTCCACCAGAAAAGCCAGGTGCAAACGTCCAATGGCGGGGGCATTCTCTATGCGGTATGATGTCCGCCACAATGCGTCGAACAGGTCGGTGTGTGGTGTCCCTCCATCCAAGGTGCGCAATATGAATTCGGCCAAAAACATGGCCAAAGCGCCCCGTGGGACTTCGCCTGTGGTGAGGTCTTGGGCCAGCATCCGATCGGCCCGGTCAAATTTGAAGAGGTCGTCCTTGATGAGCCTCAACCCGACCAAATCGAGCAAAGAAAGTGGGGCATAGAGGTTTCGGGAGCGCCTCGCGCCTTTGACCCCTTCGCGAACCAGACATCCTACGATGCCGTGCTCGCGCGAAAACACGCGCACAATGGACACGCCATCCTTGTGCCGCACTGTCGTCAAAACGATGGCGGGGTGCTGTGGCGGAGTGTTGTGGCTCAATCTTCTTCTGTCGGGTCGAACAGGTTGCCGATCAGATCACCAAACGTAACCTCACTGCCGACAATCGACTGTCCAATCTCGTTGAAAGCTGCCAACCCATGCAACACAAATTCCATAGCGGCTGGTCTTTCTTCTGACGAGAGACTGGGGCAGTATTTGTCGACCACCTCGCCGAGCCCTTCTACACCAGACAGCGCCCCTGCATAGTCCGCGTCCGTTTGGTCTTTAAGCAGGGCCACGTCATTCCGATTAAACCAAGCGACAATCGGCTGATAGGGGTCTTCGACCTTGCCCTTCTTGATGGATTCAGGGTCGGGGAATACCGCTGGAAACTCACGCCGAATCGCCTGCCGCACCAAAGCCATAGCCACCCCGGCAGCCCCTTCTTGCTCTCCTTCATACACCAGTTCTACTTTTCCATTGATGGCCGGAATGACGGCCAACAGATCTGTCAAACGGGCTGCGGTCCGATCGGTTCCATTGCGCAAGGTGCGCAGCTCTCCGGCCGCGACGAGGTGCTCCAAAGCGCTGATGGTCAACCTCGCCGAAACACCACTTCGCTCGTCGATGTGCTCGCTTTCACGAGCCTCAAAAGCCACGCGCTCCAAGATGCGCCGCACCTGGCCTGGCACCATGACCCTTTTGCGCTGGTCTTCGGCCAGCCGTGCTTCTTGGTCCGTGATGGCCATAGAGTCTTCCAACGAGGCCGGATAATGCGTCAAGATTTGACTTTGAATCCGGTCTTTAAGTGGGGTGATGATGGCCCCACGGTTGGTGTAATCCTCAGGGTTCGCCGTGAAGACAAACTGGATGTCGAGGGAGAGGCGCATTTGGAAGCCCCGGATTTGAATGTCCCCTTCTTGGAGAATGTTGAAGAGCGCCACTTGAATCCGTGGCTGCAAGTCGGGGAGCTCATTGATGGCAAAAATGCAGCGGTGGCTGCGCGGAATCAGGCCGAAATGCAGGGCCCGGGGGTCGCTGTAGTCGAGGCCCTCATTGGCCGCTTTGATGGGGTCGATGTCTCCAATCAAGTCCGCCACGCTCACATCGGGTGTGGCCAGCTTCTCGACGTAGCGCTCGCTTCTGTGCATCCAACGTACAGGGGCATCGTCTCCGAGTTTTTCGATCAGGGCGCGGCCCTGAGGCGTGATGGGGTTCATCGGATCTTCTGGAAGCGGGGCGCCCTCCAGTACAGGCACCCATTCGTCGAGCAATCCGGTCAAACCCCGCGCAATGCGGGTCTTGGCTTGGCCGCGCAAACCCAAGAGGTTCATGCTGTGGCCCGCTAAAATCGCGCGCTGTACTTCGGGGATGACCGTTTCATCATAACCGATGATGCCTTCGAACATCTCACCTCCCGATGAGAGCCGGTCGATGAGGTTGGCGCGCAGTTCCTCGCCGATGGAGCGGGGGATGTATTCCAATGCGCGCAGGGCGCCCAGGGTGGCTGCTGTAGGTGGGGTTGTGCTCATGTAAAATGGGGCGTCAATCAACGGGCTTTGCCGCGTCGGTTCCGTTCAAAGTCAGAGAAAATGGTGTCGCCGAGGCCCTTGAGGCCTGTAAAAAAGGCCCGGCCTCCGTTGGCTTCTGTAAAGTCAGAAACGAACCGCTGGAGCGCAGGGTCAGTGGCGATCATGAAGGTGGTGATGGGAATGCCCAGCTTTCTGCACTGACGCGCGAGGTTGTGGCACTTTCCCGTGATGTAAGGATCCAGGCCAAAGCTGTTTTTGTAGTAGCCCTCGGGCTCCTTGAGGCAGCTCGGCTTGCCGTCGGTGATCATGAAGATTTGACGGTTGGCGGTCTTGCGACGGCGGAGGATGTCCATAGAACGCTCCAGACCGGCCACGGTGTTGGTGTGGAATGGTCCCACTTGCAAGTAAGGCAGGTCCCCGATGCTCACTTCCCAAGCATCGTCCCCGAAAACCACAATGTCGAGGGTGTCCTTGGGATACTTGACCATGACCAATTCCGCCAAAGCCATGGCGACCTTTTTGGCAGGCGTAATGCGGTCTTCACCATACAGAATCATGCTGTGGCTGATGTCAATCATCAGCACGGTGGCGGTGGTGCTGCGGTGTTCACGGTCTTCCACCACCAGGTCATCCTCGGTCAACATGAACCCTCCGCGTCCGCTCGAAGCCCCAGGTCCGTGGTGGATCTGGGCGTTGCGCAATGAGGCTCCGAAATCCACTTGGTCCAGTTTGTCTCCGAACCTGTACGGACGTCGGTCCTCGGAAGGCTCATCACCTTGGCCGCGCTCACGTGTCCGATGCTTGCCTTGGTTGCCCTTGCGCAGATTGCCAAAAATCTGATCCAACGCGCGGCGGCGCATGTGTTGTTCGCCCCGCGAGCCCAATTGGACATTGCCGCCCTCAGAACCTGTGGACTCTCTGAGGTATCCCTTGGCCTTGAGCTCTTCATAGAAATCGTCCAAGGTGTAATCGGGCTCGGTGAGCCCATGCTGATCGTCCAAGGCCTTCATCCATTCCATGGCCTCCTCCACGTCTCCGCTGGTGTGGGTCACCACTTCCGTGAACAACTCTAACAGGCGCTGGAACGGCGTTCGGCGGTCTTGGTCAGGACGGGTTGCGTGAAATTGAAATCCGAGCATGGTTCACCTTGGGTTGCATCCCCAAGCTAAGAGGGAACCGACGGAAGGCCTTCAGGTTCATGCCCCCGCACCACACAAAAACTGTCAACTCTCCTGAACTGCCGTGGCACAGCGTTGTTACCTTCCCATCGGGAAGCCCCGGGTTGTTTTTGCGGCCCAGAAATTCCCTTTTGTACCCCATCATCAGTACCGCATGACACCACCGACCGAATCCCAGTCTGCCGCGCGCAAAACCACCCGGCCCGTCCACATCGGTGCTGTCCAAGTGGGAGGAGATGCGCCCGTCGTACTTCAGTCTATGACGACTGCCGACACCATGGACATCGATGCCACGGTGGCCGAGTCGTTGCGGATGATCGAGGCGGGCTGCCAGATTGTGCGCATCACGGCTCCGAGCAAAAAGGAAGCCGAAGCACTGGGCGAGATCCGGGCGAGGTTGGATGCCGCAGGGCACGCTGGTGTTCCTTTGGTGGCGGACATTCACTTTACCCCCAATGCCGCCGAGGTCGCAGCAGATCACGTCGAAAAAATCCGCGTGAACCCCGGCAATTATGCCGACAAGAAAAAATTCGAAACGCACGAGTACACGACCGAAACATACACCGCTGAGTTAGAGCGCATCCGAAAGAGGTTCACGCCGCTGGTGCGCAAATGCAAAGCGCTCGGTCGTGCCATGAGGATCGGCACCAACCACGGTTCACTTTCGGACCGCATCCTGAGCCATTACGGCGATACGCCGCTCGGAATGGTAGAAAGTGCCATGGAGTTCTTGCACATCTGCAGGGATGAAGACTACCACGACATTGTTCTTTCCATGAAGGCCAGCAATCCGCAAGTCATGGTGCAGGCCTACAGAATGCTCGCTGACCGCATGGCCGATGAGGGCATGGCTTATCCATTGCACTTGGGGGTGACCGAAGCTGGTGAAGGCGAAGACGGCCGCATCAAGAGCGCGGTGGGCATAGGCACCCTTTTGGCCGAAGGCCTCGGGGACACCATTCGCGTGTCCTTGACTGAGGCGCCAGAAGCCGAAATTCCTGTGGCCCGCATGCTGGCCGAATTGGCCGAAGAAGCCCTCCAATCGCCCCCCCTTGACGCGGTCTTGCCGGCTGCAACAGACGGAGACAAATACACCTACCAGCGCAGAGCCACACGAGCGGTAGGGCCTGTGGGTGGTGGACAAGTACCCGCAGTCTGCCACGACCTGGCCAACAGACCCTTGACCCCCGCAGGGCTCTATGGGTTGGGTCACCGATATCAGGCCGACTTGGACAAATGGGAAGCTGAAGATGCGGCCTGTGACTTGATCCTCGTTGGAGACAGAACCTGCGATTTTGCCCTCCCCGGTTGGATCCGCGCCATCCAAGATTCGGCCACTTGGCTGTCCAACCCCCAGCGGCCCGAGCGGCACCACCCTATGTGGGATTGGGGCACTTACCTCGGGGCCCGCGAGAACGGAGGGCTCGACGGCACGTTCAACGTGTTGCGTTGTGACGCCCTCACGCTGAACGCTGAACGTGCCGCCACCCTGGCAGCCTGGTCAACCGATCCAACGGTCTTGATGCTTTCGGCTTCCCGTGCTGACGCTTTGTCTGTGCTGCGCTCTGCCTTTCACGTGCTGCAACACGCAGGTTGTGACATGCCCGTGGTGGTTCACCAAGATTACGGGACGACGGATGCCGAACGCATTCAGCTCCGTGCTTCTACCGAAATGGGAGGGTTGCTGCTCGACGGCTTTGGCGATGGCGTAGGACTGGCTGCAGCGGTGGGGGTCGAAGGCGGATTGCGCTTTCTCAACCGAACCGCATTTGGCATCCTTCAAGCCACGCGCACCCGAATCAGCCGTACCGAATACATCAGCTGTCCTTCCTGTGGGCGCACGCTCTTTGACCTGCAAGAGACTACCGCCCGAATCCGGGCCGTCACGGACCACCTGAAAGGTGTCAAAATCGGCATCATGGGGTGCATTGTGAACGGGCCCGGAGAGATGGCCGATGCCGATTATGGCTACGTGGGCACAGGTCCAGGAAAAATCACCCTTTACAAGGAAAAGGAAGTGGTCCAGCGCAACATTCCCGAAGACAAGGCGGTGGATGCACTCATCGACCTCATCAGAACCCACGGCGACTGGGTGGAAGCGCCTACTGCTTAATATTTAGCCTGCCGCCACCGGATCTTCCGGCGGCGTTTGGGCTGATTCCAGATCGGAACTTGCAGCCTCTGCAGAAGCTGGTTGTGTCCACATTGCCCCGGATCCCAGCCAACTCTTTTGGCGCAAAATGATCCAAGCCACACCGCAGGTAATGGCCACGTCTGCGATGTTGAAGATGGGCGGAAACACTTCTTGGCCCACCCATGCCTCCACAGGCCACCACTGCGGCCATTGCACCGTGATGTGCAACATGTCCACCACATTTCCTCGGAACCAGGGTGCGTAACTGCCCCATTCACTCTGCCAAGACCAGTGGGCAGACTGTCCAAAGGAACTGCGAGAGAACAAACGACCATAGCAAACACTGTCCACAATGTTGCCAGCGGCGCCTGCAAGAATCAATGCCAAGGCCTGCCGAAACCCGCGGGGAGCACCTTGCTTGGCCACGCGGGCCACATGCACAGACAACAAGACTACCGCGACAATCCTGAACGCCGTCAACAGGTACTTGCCCGTGGCGCCGGGCAAAGCCCAACCGAAGGCCATGCCGTCGTTCTCAATAAATTGAATGTCAAAGGCGCCAGGAATCCATGTCAACCTCTCCGTCAAGCTGAAACTCAGTTTGACAAAGACCTTGACAGCCTGATCCAACAGCAACACTGCCGCGGCAATGCTGGCCACATAAGCTGGACGATGATCTGCGCTCAACCCTTGTCCTGCTGGTTCTTCGCCTCAATGGACATCGTGGCGTGTGGGACCAACCTCAAGCGCTCCTTGGCAATCAATTTGCCAGTGACCCTGCAGACGCCGTAAGTCTTGTTCTTGATCCTCAGCAGTGCATTTTCCAAGTTCATGATGAACTTCTGCTGCCGAGCGGCCAGCTGGGCCGTCTCCTCGCGGCTCATGGTTTCACTGCCATCCTCCATCATTTTGAAGGTCGGTGCAGTATCCTCCGTGCGGTTGTCGTCCTCGTATGAAAGGGAGCGTTGCAGTTGGTCGTAGTCAGAACGTGCTTGTTCCAGCTTTTCGTTGATGAGGTCTGCAAACTCTTGAAGGTCTGCGTCCGAAAATCGAGTTTCAGCCATGTTTCATTGAATGGGGACCATCGCAATCGCCACGGTCAGGTGTGCTTCCAATTCCTCGCGCTCTACTTCGTCACCCATAGGGGTCCATTCCAGCCGCTCTGCGAGAGTTTCAGTTCGAATATAGTCCAAATTAGAAGCCACGGATTCTTGCAACTCACTGGGACCATCCAAGGTCAATGCAATGCGGTCTGTGACTTCCAACCCCGCGTCTTTTCTGCGCTGCTGGATGCGGTTCACGAGCTCCCGGGCCAAGCCTTCTGAACGCAATTCTGGAGTGATCTCAATGTCCAGTGCCACCGTCAGGCCGCCTTCGCCAGCCACCAGCCAACCCGGAATGTCCTCGGTGAGCACTTCAACGTCGTCGAGGGTGACTTCTACGGTGCCATCGGCCAGGTTCAGTTCAATGGCGCCGCGCTGTTCCAAGATCTTGATTTCGTCTTGACCCAGCGCAGCGATGCCCGCCGCCACTTGCTTCATTTGCTTGCCAAAGCGCGGGCCGAGTTTCTTGAAGTCCGCCTTGAGCTTTTTGGTCAAGATGCCGCTGTCCTCTGACAAAGGCTCAATGGACTTGACGTTGACCTCGCCTTTAACGAGTTCAGAAACGGCAGCCAAGCGCTCGCCAAATCCGGCGTCCAATACCGGCACCAAAATCCGCTTCAAAGGCTGGCGCACTTTGATTTTTTCTCGTTTGCGCAGGCTCAGCGTCAGCGAACTGAGTTTCTGTGCCAAGCCCATGCGTGCTTCCAACTCTGGGTCTTGCAACTGCCCATCCACTGCAGGCCAATCGGCCAAGTGCACAGAATCTGTTCCCCCGAGGTCCTGCCAAAGGCGGTCGGCATGGAAGGGTGCGATGGGAGACATCAGGATGGAGACATTGCGCAGGCAAGTGTGCAACGTGGCGTAAGCCGCAGATTTGTCTGCATCTGAGTCGCTTTTCCAGAACCGGCGTCGTCCCAAACGGACGTACCAATTGCTGAGGTCATCGACCACAAACGACTGTATGGTTCGCCCTGCTCGCGTGGGCTCAAAGGCATCAAAAGAAGCCTGCACCTCTTGGATACAGGTGTGCAGCTTGCTCAAAATCCAACGGTCCAACTCAGGCCGTGTCTCCACAGCAGGGGCATCTGATGTGGGGTCAAAGCCGTCGATGCCCGCATACAGCGCCAAGAAGGCGTAGGTGTTGTGCAGCGTTCCAAAGAACTTGCGCTGGATCTCGGCGATGCCCTCTGTGTCAAAACGCAGGTTGTCCCATGGCTGTGCGTTGGTGATCATGTACCAGCGCGTGGCATCTGGCCCGAACCGCTCAAGGGTTTCAAAAGGGTCGACAGCGTTGCCGAGGCGCTTGGACATTTTTTGGCCGGCCTTGTCCAAAACAAGACCGTTGGACACCACCGTTCGGTAAGCCACCTGGTCAAAGACCATCGTTGAGATGGCATGCAAGGTGTAAAACCAGCCTCGGGTTTGATCGACCCCTTCCGCAATGAAATCCGCAGGAAAGGACAGGCCGCCTTGGGCTCCGTCGACGCGGTCCTTGTTCTCGAATGGATAGTGCCACTGGGCGTAAGGCATGCTGCCTGAATCAAACCACACGTCGATCAAGTCAGACTCCCGGTGCATGGGGCTCCCATCTGCCGCTTTCAGGACAATGTCGTCCACCACATGCTTGTGCAGGTCAATGTGCGCGTAGTTGGCGTCCGACATGTCGCCAGGAACGAAATCCGGAAACGGATGGGCTGCCATCAGGCCAGCTTCCACGGCTTCGGTGCAAGCTGCATGCAGTTCCTCCAAGGAGCCAATACACCGCTCCTCGTTGCCGTCCTCTGTCCGCCAAATCGGAATGGGAATGCCCCAATAACGGGAGCGGCTGAGGTTCCAATCGTTCAGGTTCTCCAGCCACTTTCCAAAGCGTCCCGACCCTGTGGCCGCGGGCTTCCACTGTATGGTTTCATTGAGCTCCTGCATCCGTTCCTTGGCGGCAGTGGCCCGAATGAACCAGCTGTCCAAGGGGTAGTAGAGGATGGGGCGGTCCGTGCGCCAACAGTGCGGGTAGCTGTGCTTGTACTTCTCGACCAAAAACGCGCGACCGCGGGTCTTCAAGTCGATGGCAATCTCCACATCTACAGACTTCTCAGGAACATCCTCGTCGTGGTATTCCTGCTTCACAAAACGTCCGGCCAAGGGGCCGCATTCAGGGCGCAAGCGTCCCTGGAGGTCTACCAGAGGCACACCTTGGCCATTGCCGTCATCGACCAACAGTGGAGGCACTCCTGCTGCGGCAGCCACCCTGGCATCATCTGCACCAAACGTGGGGGCTGTATGTACGATTCCAGTTCCGTCCTCTGTCGTCACGAAGTCGCCCTCAATCACGCGGAATGCCTGGTCGGCATCGCTCATGGGCTGGGCCCATGGAATCAGTTGCTCATACCGGAGGCCCACCAAATCTGACCCCTTCACCGTCGCCAGCACTTCTGACTCTGGCGCTTTTTTGCCAGAAAAATGCCGGGCATACAGCGCTTCGGCCAACACAACCGTGCCCTCCTCACCCGTGTACCGGTTTGCCGTGCGAACGATGTTGTACGCAATGTTGGCCCCTACTGTGAGGGCCGTATTGGAAGGCAAAGTCCAAGGCGTTGTGGTCCATGCCAACAGGTCCACGGGCTTGCCATCCGTGGCGCCGTTGGTCCATCCACTGAAGCGTTGTGCATCGCCTGCAATAACACGGAATTGTGCCACCACCGTCGTATCTGTGACATCTCGGTAGGCCCCGGGCTGGTTGAGTTCATGGCTGCTCAGACCGGTTCCCGCTTTTGGGCTGTACGGCTGAATGGTGTAGCCCTTATAGATGAGTCCCTTGGAATGCAACTGCGACAACAGCCACCAAACGCTTTCCATGTATTTGGGCTCGTAGGTGACATAGGGCGCATCCATGTCGACCCAATAGCCCATGCGGCGTGTCAGGTCGTTCCACTCCTCGGTGTAACGCATGACCGATTCGCGGCATGCATTGTTGTACTCTTCCACCGAAATGCTGCGCCCGATGTCCTCCTTGGTAATGCCCAGCGCTTTTTCGACGCCAAGCTCCACAGGAAGCCCGTGGGTATCCCAACCGGCCTTGCGCTCAACGCGCTCTCCTTTGAGCGTGCGGTAGCGGCAAAAAATGTCTTTGAGGGCCCGGGCCATCACATGGTGAATGCCGGGCTTTCCGTTGGCAGAAGGGGGGCCTTCAAAGAAGACGAATCTGTGGTCGGACGGACGTGACTCCACACTCCGGCGGAACACATCACCTTCCTCCCATTGCTGCATCACCTCCTGTGCGATGCCAGGAAGGTCGAGGGGGCCTCTTTCGGGAAATCGTCGGGTCATCGTGCTGGCTCAACCGTTCCGACCCAAGGCTGGGTGAAACCGGTCGCGCGAAGATAGCCCGCACCAGCAGGGCAAGGAAGCCTTAGATCCGGCTGATTTTTAACATGTTGGACATACCTGCCTCAGCAATGGGCATGCTCGCGACGTGGATGATGTAATCTCCGCTATTGACTTTTTCTGCGCGCTGCAGCAAGGTCTTCACATCTGAAATGGTGTGGTCGGTCGAAATCATCTTGTCGTAGTGGAAGGCCTCGACCCCCCAACACAAGGCCAATTGACCCATGATCTGCCGATTTCCTGTGAAGACATAAATCAATGCCTTGGGGCGCTGACTGGCCACTTTGTAGGCCGTGTAGCCCGAAAAAGTCATCGTCACAATCGCCGATGCCTGCACCCGCTCAGCGAGATCACAGGCGTTGTAACAAATCGCATCGGTGACGAAACGCTCTGGACGGTCGTCCTCGAACGCCATGTTCCGGTGGAAGATGTGGGGCTCTTTTTCGATCTCCATGACGATGGAGCACATGGCTTTGATGACCTCGATGGGATGCGCTCCCACAGAAGTCTCCCCACTCAGCATGACCGCATCAGCACCGTCCAATACGGCGTTGGCCACGTCGGTCACCTCTGCGCGGGTAGGCGCAATGCTCTCGATCATGGACTCCATCATCTGCGTAGCCACGATCACGGGCTTGCCGCTGCGCTGACACAATCCGATGATGCGCTTTTGGATCATGGGAACCTGCTGCATGGGCACTTCCACACCCAGGTCTCCACGTGCGATCATGACGGCGTCGGTGGCTTCGACAATGCCGTCCAGGTCATCTACGGCTTCGGGCTTTTCAACCTTGGCCACCACGCGGGCGTGGCTTCCTGCCTCGGCAATGCGTTGCTTGAGGTCCACCACATCGGCTGCAGTCCGAACAAAGCTCAGTCCAACCCAATCCACCCCGAGGCTGAGGGCAAAGGCCAAATCCTCGCGGTCCTTTTCGGTCAAGCTGGGCAAACTGATGTCCGTAGAAGGCAGATTCAGGCCCTTTCTGGATGAGAGGATTCCTCCGTGCACCACGGTGCACTTGACGGTGTCCTTGCCATTGGTCTCCTCTACGCGCAACTTGAGCTTGCCGTCGTCCAACAAGACGGGCTCACCCGCCTTGACGTCCTCTGCGAAATGGGCGTAGTTGGTCCAGGCTTCGGTGCTGTTTCCCTCTTCTTTGCCAACGTGAATGGTGAATTCACTGCCGGACTTGAGGTCGGAACCCTCTGCCATCGGACCCACGCGCAGCTTTGGACCCTGCATGTCCGCCAGCAGTGCCGTGTGCGTTCCGAGCTTTTCGTCTACGGCCCTCACCCGCTCCACGGTGGTCGCATGGGTCGGATGATCGCCATGAGAAAAGTTCAAGCGAATCACGTTGACGCCCTCTTTGATCATGCCTTCCAGCACTTCAGACGAAATGCTTGCTGGACCTACAGTGGCAATGATTTTGGTAAACTTGGATGGCATAATTCAATTCTATTTTTCGAGCGTTACTCGTAGTACAACACTTCTGGCTGGGTGATTGCTGATGACGCGACAGGAAAGCATGCTGCCACCCTTCGCATGGAGCGCAATGCCTCCATCAATGTTGCCGCCCTTTCGCCCATGATTGATTCTACCCTCACGAGGTAATCAAAATGGACCAGGGTGGGGATCATTGCCCCTTCCGGCACGCGGTTCCAAATCACGTCGAAGGTGTAGCCTTCTTCTTCGTCCTGGTGACGCCAGACACAATGTCGGGTCATTGGACGCTTCTTTTTGTGCGTCACCTCAAGTTCAGCGTGATAACCGAGGTGTGTTCCGAGTGTGCGATTGAGATTCCAGCAAAACTTGTGCCCGGCGTCAGTGCAGCTGACACCCAGAAAGGCATAGGGAATGGTTTCATCCCCGATGTCGAGTTGGACGGTGCGCATAGGCGGGGACCCGTTCTAGCTGGAGCCCTAATCGTCGCCGAAGATATGACGACAGGCCTCGCGAGCAGCAGCCTGCTCTGCGGACTTTTTTGATGGGCCATCTGACGTGCCCATCACCTTGCCCCCAACCAACACTTGCATTTGGTACAATTGCTGGCCCTCTCGCTTGAACTCCCGCACAACGTTGAACTGGACTTTGCGCTTTCGCTTTTGCCCCCATTCATGCAACTTGCTTTTGAAGTCTACAGTCGCCTGAATGCGGGTGTCGAGGTCGAATCGCTGAAGCAATTTGAGCACCCCGCGCTGCGCTCGCCTGAATCCGCGGTCCAAATAGACGGCGCCAACCAAGGCTTCCATGGCGTTGCCCCGGAGGGAGGCGTGAACGGCCCCTTTGCCAGTTTGGGCGTCGAGCAAATGCTCCACACCAATTTCTTCTCCCAGGAAATTCAGCGCTTCTCTGCTCACTAGGCGCGCCTTCATGCGGGTCATGTCGCCCTCGTCGCCCATGGGAAACTTGTGGTACAGCATGTCGACCACGATCATATCGAGGACGGAGTCGCCTAAGAATTCAAGCCGTTCATTGCTCGGAAGTCCGTCGCGTTGGCAGTCGTTGGAACTGGAATGTCTGAGCGATTCTTTGTAGAGCTCGATCCTCCGCGGCCTCACTCCAAAATGCCGGCGGATGAACCGGCGAATGCGCTTTTCTCTGTTGTCTGAGCGCCCCAGCGCCATCAGAACTTGCGGACGATGACTGAAGCGTTGTGGCCGCCGAAGCCAAAGGTGTTGGACAGCGCCGCCCTCACTGGGCGCTCGCGCTTCACATTGAAGGTGTAGTCCAGCGCCTGATTCAACGCCGGATCTGGATCCGTAGAGTTGATTGTTGGCGGGATCACATCTTCGGTCACCGCCATGATGCAGGCCAAGGTTTCGATGGCACCAGCAGCACCCAAGAGGTGGCCGGTCATCGATTTGGTGCTCGATATGCTCAAGGAAGGAGCGTGAACGCCAAAGACTTCTTCGATCGCTTTGACCTCGGCCAAATCTCCCAACGGAGTCGATGTGCCGTGGACATTCACGTAATCCAATTCGTCGGGCGTCATGCCGGCATCTTTCAAGGCGGCGCGCATGACATTGCGTGCACCCAATCCTTCAGGGTGGGGTGCTGTCATGTGGTGCGCATCGGCAGATGCACCACCGCCCATGACCTCACAGATGATGTGGGCCCCGCGCGCTTGGGCATGTTCCAAAGACTCCAATACCAAAGCTCCTGCTCCTTCTCCAAGTACAAAGCCATCGCGGTTGACGTCGAATGGCCTGGAGGCCACACCTGGATCGTCGTTGCGGGTAGACAGCGCCTTCATGGCACCAAACCCACCGATTCCAGCCTCTACAACCGCGGCTTCGGCACCTCCACTCACCATGGCGTCGGCCTTGCCGTACCTGATTGCAGTGAACGCATCGATGATGGCGTTGGTCGCGCTGGCGCAAGCCGAAACGCAGGCATAATTGGGCCCCCTGAATCCAAACTCCATGCTGATGTGTCCAGCGCAGATGTCGCCGATCATCTTGGGAATAAAGAAGGGGTTGAAACGCGGAGTTCCGTCGCCTTGAGCAAAGGCCGTGATTTCCTGTTGAAACGTGAACAGGCCCCCTATTCCACTGCCAAAAATCACACCTACCCGGTCGGGATCGGGATTGGATTCGGCCAGACCGGATTGGGCTACGGCTTGCCGGGCTGCCACAATGCCATACTGGGCATAGGGATCCAGCTTGCGCGCTTCCTTGCGGTCAAAGTGTTCACTGGGGTCCCAGTCCTTGATTTCGCAGGCAAACTGCGTCTTGAACTTGGATGCATCGAAACGGGTAATGGGACCAGCACCGCTGACCCCTCGTTTCAAAGCGTCGAAGAAAGAGGGAACGTCTTTGCCCAACGGTGTTAGGCAACCCATTCCCGTGATGACGACACGGTTAAGCTCCAT
>CBFHUP010000007.1:0-56622 GCA_965659115.1 uncultured Flavobacteriales bacterium
CGGAGCGGTCATTTTCACACCGGTCTCGATGTGCGAACCGAAGGCCGGGCCGGCATTCCAGTGCTTGCCGCGCACGATGGCACCATATCAAGGGTCAAAGTTTCGCACCGCGGTTACGGTTTGGCCCTGTACCTGAACGGAGGTGGGCTCACCAGCGTTTATGCCCACCTGTCCCAATTTCATCCCGAGATCGAGTCCTGGTTGATGGGGGAGCAGTACGGTCAGGAAAAATGGGCGTTTGATGGCCGTCCAGCGGTCAGTTTTGCCTTTTCCGCAGGAGACACCATCGGTTGGAGTGGCAACACAGGAGGAAGTTTTGGACCCCATTTGCACTTTGAGACGCGGGATGCCAGAACGCAGCACCCGATCAATCCGCTGCATTGGGTGTTCGAAGGGGCTGGGATCACCGACGACTTGGTGCCTCCAGAGTTCCGTGGGGTTTGGGTCGTGCCCGAATTGTCCGGCACGGTGGAAGGAGGTGCTGAACGGTTCAGGTGGACGGCAGCATACGGTCCGGGGCTTCATGTGGCAGGGCCATTTTCTCTGGGCGTGGAAGGTTTTGACCGATTGGATGGAGAACGCTTTACGCACGGTCCTTATGGGATGGATGTTTGGATGAACGGGGATCTGATCCACAGTCACCGCATGGACACCTTGGATTTCTCGACCAACGGCGATGTCTCCGCGCACATTGACCTGCCCGCCTGGCAGGACCGCAAGGGGAGGGTTCACAGGATTCAGCGCCTTCCCGGTAACCGTTTGGACATCTATCAGAAAACAGCCTTGGACGGCGCTTGCTTGGTACAGCCTGGCGATTCATCGCGCTTGGACGTGCGCCTTGTGGATATGGCGGGCAATGAGACGCGCGCCCACCTCTGGTTGTGGGGAGATTCCCTCGCAGGAGTGCTGGACAGTTTGAACCCTGCGGTGCTCCAATACAACCACCCCCATCGCTTGGAGCACAATGGCGTGGTATTGGACCTCCCCGCCAATGCGCTGTATGGAGATGCAGCGGTCGACATCACCCACACCGATTCTGGGCAAATCAACATCCAGTGCGAAGCGAGGGTGACCCGGTCTGCATACACCCTGACGGTCCCCGTTCCCCGCGGACACATCGGTTCTGGCGATCCCTTGGTGCTGTGCGCGTTGGATGGCGATGGCGAGGTGGAGGAGACCTGGATGTCCGATGAGCGCCAAGGGCACATTCAGGTGAGGCTGAACCGATTTGGTTCATTTGAAGTGAGGGCCGATTCCACCGCTCCTGAATTGGGCGAGCCCCGCATCTCAGAAGGCATGTTGACCATGTCCATTGAAGACGACCTCAGCGGAATAGACCGTTGGGAAGGACGGTGCGGTAACCAATGGATGCGTTGGAGCCTCGACAAAGGCATCCTGAGCTACGCGCTCAGCGATGGTGTGTTGGAGGGGAAGTCAGAGGAAGACATCCGGGTGTGGTCCATCGACGCTGCCGGCAACATTGGCCAGAAGGTGTTCACATGGGCCGAACTCCAACGCTAAAAGGGGTTACCTCCGACCTGTGAGATCGGCATAATCTAAGAAGTAGATGGCCTTGATTGAGAAGCTGTTTCGATGGGGCACGCGGAGGACTTCCTCCAGGTTCTGGGCGTAGGTATCCGGAAGGCGGTCACCTTGGCTCTCCAACAGGTTTTTCCAGACCACCGACAGTTCACTTCCCGGTGCGAAAATCCAACGAAACACGCAGTCAATGGACCAAGCATTGTAGCTGATGTCGTAGGCCGAGGTTCCATCATCTTCGACAACAAAGTCGTTGTTGGGTTCCAGCAATCCATCTTCTTCGAGGAAGTAGAAACTGCCATTCTCTACCCGGCTCCAATAATGCCGCAGCCTAAAGGTGATGCCCTTGCGGTTGTCCAGGACATAGGAGGCATTGAGCACGTGGGTGCGGGAGTAATTGTTTCGCTTGGCCCAGAGGCTCTGTGTTTCGTCCAGCATGGTGCCGTTGGGCAATGAATCCACCAAAGCGGACCATCCGCGTTCATTGAATTTGTCTTGGTGGCTGTAGACATGGCTGATCCTGAAATGATCGTTGGGCCGCCAGATGGGCTCAATCCTGAAGTTGCGCTCTTTCCAGTCTGGGTAGAGCTGTCCGCCTGCGTTCCAAGTTCCAATGTCCAGTGCGAATTCGCGGCGGTAGTCCGTGCTCATGAAAGCGTCCCAAGACCACCATTTCGGAACCTGCCAGAACCGGTCTTCAAGGCGGGGGGCGAAATAGTCTCGGCCGTCATAGGGCATGGTACTTGCTCCGAATTTGACGAAATCAAAACTGGCCAGGAACAGCCTCCACTCGAGGTCATAGGTCTGGCTCACAAACGACCGCGGTGTATGCAGCATTTCCCGCTCACTTTGGAGTTCCCAGGACATGCTGTTGAATCCCATGCCCAGCACTTCAAAAGGCTTGGGGATGCGGTATTCCACATTGGCGTAGTCAACGACGGCATTGGGCGCAGACAGAAAGCCGATCGCGTTTGGGTCGTATTCTGGAGTCTCGGTATAGTGTCCGGCTGTCCACTGGAGTCTGCCTTTGATGCGGCTTACTTCCAAAGCCCAAGTGTGGCCCTCTCCTCCATCTTCGTTCACTTCAGTGTGGCGGTTGGCACCTGCCTTGCCCCACAATGACCAGCGCTGCAGGGAGTCACGCAACTCAAACGCAGTACTGGTGACCCAATCGTCCCGCCGGTCTCCTTCCCGAAGGACCTGTCCGCTTTGGACAGCGACAAACCCATTGTTGGGCAGGTTTTGGTCCACGACCGCTACCGAAAAGTCGGTGAGCGAGCCATTCCCATCCTGTGAGATGGCATTCAGAAGTCCCAAGCCTGTGCCAGCCGATGTTCGTCCTGACACTTTCGAAGCATTCAACAGCTGCTCTCCTGCGCCAACCCGTCGGCTGTAAAAATCCCCCGTCTTATTGAACAGCTCTGTTCCTTCGGTAAAGAATTGACGGTTCTCGTTGAACCTCACTTCATAGGGGCTCAAATTCAGTACCAAATTGTCTGCCACCACCTGACCAAAGTCAGGCACCAGGGTCATGTCCAAGGTAAAGGCGTCTCCCATGCCCACCTTGAGGTCGAGTCCTCCGTTAATTGCCACATCTGTCACGCCTTCTTCGGAGTTGATGTAAGCACTGGCATAAGGGTACAAGCTGAGTCGGGGTGGAGGTGTGATGCCCTGAATCCCGGTCAAGAGACCGCCTTGGTTCATCAAGCCCTCTTGATTGGGGTCCATGGCCCGCCAGACGTAATCAGAACGGTAGCGCCTCATGTACCGGTAAAAGTTCATGCCCCATTCTTGCTCGGCTTCCCCTTTATCTGAAAACCTAAAAACGGACCACGGCAAGGCAAATTCCGCAGTCCAACCCGCATCATCAATCCGACATTCCGATTTCCAAACCGCATTCCAACTGCCGTCTGATCCGTCCGAAGTCAGCAATTCATCTGACTGAACGCCGTCTGGCGTCACCGAAAAACGAACGCCGTTCACCCCGTCATCGAAACAATTAAACCAGATGCCAAAAACGTCGGTATTGCCGCCGCCGTCCCGTTGAATGAGCTGGTGTAGGATGCTGTCAGGTGCGGAGTCCCACATTCTGGCAGCGATGTACAGGGCCCGGTCGTCAAAGGCAAACCGGACTTCGGTGCGTTGACGGGGCTCGGCAAAGGGGGTGGGCTTGAATTCGTGGAGCTCCGTTTCTGGTGCGATGGTGAGCCAGACGTCATCGCTCAGGTCTCCATCGACAAGGATGGATTGTTCCGGAACGCGAACTGCCGAGGCCATTGGCTTTCGCGGCAGGTGAGAAGGCCATTCTTGGGCCAAGGCATTGCCCGAGAAAATGCCCGAAATCAAAAAGACAAAGACCGGAATATGCCGAAGAAGGGACGTATCCACCTGATGCATGGGGGCGCAAATTACAACCTGCATTCAGGCCATCAACGGGCTCATTTGTAGACGCCTTGCTTGTCCAAGGCCTTTCGATAACGCCGCGCGTTTTTTTCATGCTCGCGGTTTGTTTTGGCAAAGGCATGGAAGCCGCTGAAATCCTCGCGTGCGCACATAAAAATATAGCCGTGTTCCTCTGCGTTCAGAACGGCTTCGAGATAGGCGGGTTCAGGGTAGTTGATGGGCCCAGGCGGCAAGCCTTGGTACTTGTAAGTATTGTAAGGGCTGTCGATTTTCCGGTGCACGTTGAGCACGCGGCGAATGGAAAAGTCACCCAACGCATAAATGAGGGTAGGATCAGCTTGGAGCCGCATCCCTCTCCTCAATCGGTTTAGGTAGAGTCCTGCAACGGTTGGAGCCTCATCCATTTGGGAGGTTTCTGACTTGACAATCGACGCCAAGATGCCGGCTTCTTCAGGGGTCAGTCCCAACGCTTCGGCTTGAGCGCGCCGTTCCAATGACCACCAGATTTTCCATTCCCGCACCAGACGGTCTACGAAGTCAGGAGCGGACATGTCGTACCACACCTCGTAGGTGTTGGGGATGAACCGAGTTCGAAAGCCTTCCACATCTGTGCCATTGCGGGCCGCCGTGAGGGGGTCGTTCATGGCCGCGAGAATATCGGTTTCTTGGAGTGCCATTTGATCGGCTACGGCTGCGGCCACATCTTCTGGCAGCCGAGCGGAGTTGAAGCGGACCCGGACGGCCTCCCGAGCTCCAGATCGAAGCAGCCTGGCCAGCGCGCGGTTGTCCAATCCTTCGGGAATCATGTAACGTCCCGAACGCAGTCCTCCGTCGCCATCCCACCCCCTCCAACCGAGGTACCTCCGAAAGGTCGCGGGGTTGTGGATGCGTCCTTCGTTGGCCAGTTGCACAATGGCGCTGTCCAAAGAAGTGCCAGGGTCCAACACGAACCGGCCTTCTGCGGCGAGCGAATTTGCGCGGAACGCGGTGTTCCATCCCCACAGTCCACATGCCAATGCGGCGATGGCCATGAAGGCCAGCGCTCGTAGTCCTCTTTTTCCAAAGGGCATCATGATTCGCTTTGATTAAACATGCGCTGAAACAACACCGCATCGTGCCAGCCTTCTTGAGTGCGGGTCCAATCGTGGAAACGGCCCACCTCCTCAAATCCAACCGAAAGGAAGAGTTGCAGGCTCGCCGAGTTGTGGGCGTGAACCTGGGCGTGAAGGCCCCTCAGCAACAACACGGATTCGGCGTGATCGATGGCCATGGCCATGGCCCTGCCTGCCGACCCTTTGCCCCGGTGTGCCGGATCAATCAAGATGCCGATGCCCGAACGCTGATGCAAGGCAGAAAACTCGTAAAGATCCACGGCACCGATGGGTTTGCCCCTTTCCTCAATCACCCAGCGCAGTTGGCCCGCAGTGTAGAGGTCCTGATGCCCCAGGCAAAGGGCTTCTAAAGCGGCACGAGAATACGGAGCGAGGGTGCCGCTGACATGCCAATGCTCGGGCGTGTTTTCCCAGCGCATCATCCAATCAACATCCTCGGGTTCCAGAGTGCGCAGCCGGGTCGGGCCATTGCGGAGCAAATCTTGGGAGAGGGCCATGGACGGTTAAAATACTTGGACAATCCGATTTAGGAACATGTTGTGCGCCGTTCCTCGGTGTATTTTCGCACCATGCGCTTTTCTAAGTTGATTGCCCGCCTTTTGGTTCTCGCTGTTGTGGCATCGGTGGCAGGTGGCTGCACCATCAACAGGAACATCATGTTCCGCACGCCTTCGGATTTTGCGTTCGATGAGTTCAATCCCATATCTGATGTGAATTACCGCATCGCCCCCAACGATCTGATCAGTTTTCAGCTGTATTCCAACCAAGGGGAGCGTTTGCTGTCCATGACGGCTGGAGCGGCGGCTGGAGGTGCCAATGGCAACGGGGGTGGGGGTATGAACCAGCAGATGATGGCTGGAAATAACCGATTTACTTACGAAGTGCGGCCCGACGGGACGGTAGACTTGCCCGAATTGGGAGCGGTGAAGTTGACGGGGCTCAGCATCGATGAGGCAGAGACCTACTTGGAGAATGAATACAGCAAGAACTACGTCAATCCACTCGCTCTCATCGAGGTGACCAATCAACGCGTTTTGGTTTTTCCAGGAGAGGCCGGGGTGGCTTCTGTGGTGCCTTTGGTCAATCCCAACACGAGCCTCTTGGAGGTTTTGGCGCTGAGCGGGGGCATTCGCGGCCGCGGGGATGCACGCAACGTCAAGTTGATCCGCCGGAATGTCACAGGCCAAACCATCCACCAACTCGACCTGTCCACCATCGACGGATTGAAGTTCGCCAACACCACCGTCCAGGCTGGAGACATCATTTATGTGGAGCCGCTTCCACAATACGCCCAAGAAGTCCTCGCAGACATCGGTCCTGTGTTGAGCCTAATCACCACGATCAGCAGCTTTGTTGCCCTCATTTCAGTCCTCAACGGCAATTGATCGCATGGCCCATCCATTGGAAATTCAACACGGTAGCATTGACGGGCCCTTGATGGTCCGCCCAAGGCGGTTTGGAGATGACCGCGGCCACTTTTCGGAGACCTGGCGACAGGAACACTTCGAGGAGGCCTTGGGAAGAAACATCCAATTTGTGCAGGACAACGAGTCGGTATCCGGCGTCGGCGTGTTGCGCGGATTACATTTTCAGATTCCCGACCGCGCCCAAGGCAAATTGGTCCGAATCGCACGTGGAGCGGCACTGGATGTGGCCGTTGACCTGCGCAAGAACTCCCCGACTTATGGCCAGCACCAAAAAGCGCTGCTCACAGAGGAAAACCGCTGGCAGTTCTGGGTTCCAGAGGGGTTTGCCCATGGGTTTTTGACCTTAGAGCCAGATACTGTCTTTTGCTACAAATGCACAGAAGTCTACAGTCCGGATCACGAAAGGGCCTTGCTTTGGAACGATGCTGACCTGGCCATAGATTGGGGAACAACCGCTCCTTTGCTTTCTGCGAAAGATGCCGAAGCCCCGGCCTTCTCAGCATTTCAATCGCCATTTGCGTGATGCCCTTTAGTCCTTGGAAGTCCTTGGTGTGGGCTGGTGTCGCGGTCGTGTCAATCATGGCCGCCGCCTACAGCGGAAGTGATCCGTCAGGGACGGTGCCTCCTGCTGGTTCCCTGCCGGAGCGTCAACCCCAACAGGTGAGCCCGCCCCGCATTCAAGAGGGCCTCAACTTCGCGGGATCTGTTCTTCCACTGGAGCGAGTGGGTGTCAGAGAGCGCATGGAAAAAGAGCTGCTCATTGGGACTTTCCGACACAGCAGCAGTTTGCTCACGCTCAAGCGATCTGGCAGGTGGTTTCCCGTCATCGAGCCCATCTTGGTGGATTCGGGCATCCCGGCAGATTTCAAGTATTTGAGCGTCATTGAGTCCGGGCTGGCCAATGCCGTATCTCCATCGGATGCACGCGGATTTTGGCAATTCATGAAGCCTGCCGCCCAAGAGTTTGGGTTGAGGGTCGACCGCGATGTGGACGAACGCTATCATGTGGTCAAGGCCACCCGCGCCGCATGTGCTTACCTCAACAAGGCCTACCGACGGTATGGCGATTGGATTTTGGCTGCAGCCAGCTACAACATGGGGATGTCTGGACTTTCGCGCCGCATGGAGGACCAGGTGGGTGCGTCTTATTGGGACTTGATGCTCAACGATGAGACTGCGCGCTATGTCTATCGGCTCTATGCCACCAAGCAGGTCATGGAGCATCCAGAGGCACACGGCTTCGTGCTCCAAGCAGAAGACTGGTACGCACCCCTTGAAACCCGAGACACGGTCTTGGTAGATGATGTAGACGATTTGGCGGCCCTGTCGCAAAGAATGGGCGTCAGCTACAATGCCCTGAAGACCCTCAACCCATGGCTGAGGTCGGGCAAGCTGCCCATCGCCGATGACCAGTACTATGTGCTGCGTTTGCCGTTGCGGTGAATCCTGAAGGCCACCTGTCGGACATGGCGAACGGGGTGTCCTTCGGTCTCAAAAGTGGCCGTCATGGCCCTGCCTGAATCGCTGTCCAATGCCGCCGATACCTTGTTGACTCTGCCGAGCGGGACGCCCCGCTTCAAGGCTTCTCCAAGCACCCATTCTGCAGACTTCTCTAAAAAGGCAGGTGCCATGAGTTGGGCCAAAGCCTTGCGGTGTTGGACCCTGAGTGGATTCGTGACAAACCGATCATCTTCGGCCCATTCTCCATGCCCGAGCAGGCCGCAGAGTTCCCTGAATTGATGGTCGTTCCCCACTGCAGTTGCAATTTCGCCTCCGCAGTGGCACGGGAATGTCTCACCATAGGGTGCGATTTGGGGATGCAGTGCGCCAAGGGCTTGAGGTTCCTTGCCGGCCACAAGGTGCTCTGTGGCCCGGTTGGCCAAAGCACTCAGGCCAGAGGCATCCAGCCATACTTCGAGGTAGCTGCCCAAACCATCCCGTTCCCGCTGCCACAGTGCAAGCAGCGCTGCAGACCGCATTTGATGAGCAGCAAGGACATCCATGAGGGCAACAGGCATGCGAAAAGAGCGGCCATCGTCTCCTCCATTCATGGCCATGAACCCGGTTTCGGCCTGAACCACAATGTCATAACCAGGCCGGTTGGCATTGGACAAGAAGCCTTTGAGGTGAACGTGGATCAGGTGAGGGTGCCGCTCGGCCAAAGCCGTGGGGTGGAGGCCCAAGCGTTCCAATGTGCCTGGCTTGTAGTTCTGCAGCACTATGTCTGCCTCGGCCAACAACCCGTCTAATTCAGCCCGGTCTTCACCCTCCTTGAGGTCGAGCATGCGGACTTCTTTGGGGCCATTGGCTGCTACATAGTAAGCACTCGGCCCATCTGTGGATTCTCCTTCAGACCGCCATTGCCGGGTCACATCTCCTCCGCTCGCCGGATTTTCGACTTTGACGACGTGCGCTCCGAGTTCGGCAAAAAAGCTCCCTGCCAGTGGTCCCGCCAGAACCGAAGCGAGCTCGACCACGCGCAGCCCTTTGAGTGGACGGTCCATTCCAAGAGGGGAGGAGGCACGGTCTTCCATGCCGACAAGTTAAGCCCCTGCCAATGCAGCCTTGTACGTGTCGATCGCCCGCTGCCGCGCCATCTTGTGCTCTACGATGGGGGCGGCATATTGCGGAGTGCCCCACTCTGGAACCCAGCGCTTGACATACAGGCCCTTAGGGTCGAATTTTTTCATTTGGCTCTCAGGGTTGAACACCCTGAAATATGGCGCAGCATCACAACCACTGCCCGATGCCCATTGCCAGCCGCCCACATTGGAGGCCAGCTCGTAATCGAGGAGCTTTTCGGCGAAATACCGCTCTCCCCAGCGCCAGTCAATCAACAGGTGCTTGCACAGAAAGCTGGCCACCACCATGCGCACCCGGTTGTGCATGAATCCTGTGGCATTCAATTCACGCATTCCTGCATCGACCATGGGGTAGCCCGTGCGGCCTTCGCACCAGGCTGCAAACCCTTCTTCATCGTGACGCCATGGAATGCGGTCGTATTTGGCCCTAAAGGCATCACTCGCGCTGTGCGGAAAGTGATGGAGGATGGCCTGATAGAACTCACGCCAGATCAACTCCGTGAGCCATTTGTTGCTGTGCTTCATTCCGAATCGGGTGAGCGATCGAATGGACACGGTGCCAAACCTCAGGTGAAGACTCATCCTCGTGGTGCCTTGAACAGAGGGTGTGTCGCGCATCTCGGCGTAGTCTTGGACCGTGTCAGCCTTTAAGGGGTGGTCAAATTCAGACCATCCTTCTGGATTGCCGCTCTCCGGGTCAAAGCCCAAGCTTTCCAACGTCGGTATGTCATTGGATTCGACCATGGCCCATGAACCGGAGGCCAAGGGGTCCACAGGAGTCAAGGGGGATGTGGGCAAGGCTTCCAAGACCTTGTGCCACTTCTTGCTGTAAGGCGTAAACACAGTATAGGGCGTGCCGTCATCCTTGAGCACGCTTTCCGGTGGCATGACCACATGGTCTTCGTGCAGAACGAAGTCCATTCCTGCAGACCCGCACCACGAGGCGACATCGGCATCGCGTTGAACAGGGTAGGGCGCATAGTCGCGGTTGGCGTGCACTGCCGCCACAGTGTGTCCAGCCTCTTGGAGTTCAGCGACGGTGGCTTTCAAGGCTTGTAAAGGATGTCCGGATGCCGCGATCAGCCCTCCGCCTGCACCATTGTATTCACGCTGCACAGAATGAAGGTGATGGTGAATGAAGCCCAACCGGCGGTCAAGCTGTGGCAAGCGGTCAAGGATGTGTCGGTCAAAACAGAAAAAACCAACAACGGGGTGACCCGATTGGCGCGCAGCGGCCAGCCCTCGATTGTCTTCAATTCGGAGGTCCCGTCGGTGCCAAAAGAGCGTTACATCAGACATTGTGAGTGGGGTAAAATGAGGAGGCCTGGGGTTTCCCCCAGGCCGCCAGCAAATCAAACGTGATCATAAACACCTTACTGATCAAGAATCCCTCGTTCGGGATTATGAGAAGAACCAAGAGGAGTCAGAAAAGTTCAAGAGGAGGGTTTTTTTTCTCAAAAAAAGCCGCTTTTGAGCCGGAAATGACCAAATCACGCCGAAACGGCTGCTTTGAATGCCCCTTGTAGGGTCGGGAATTGAAAGGCAAAATCCGCCTCGAGCAATCGGGCCGGGCGCACATTGTGCGAGGCAAGCAAGGCTTCCGCTGCTTCACCAAACCACAGGCGGAGAGCGCCCGCGGGAACATTCGGAAAAAAGTGCGGCCGCCGGAGCACCTTCGCCAAGGTTTGGCTGAATTCTCGCTGCGACACGGCGAGTGGGGCCACGGCATTGTATGCGCCCCCCCAATTCGGACCGTTCAGGGCAGCCATGAACATGCTTACGAGATCATCGATGTGAATCCAGCTTTGAAATTGCCCCCCTGAGGCCAGGGGCGCTCCCAGTCCCATGCGGTATAGGGGCAGCAGGCGCTTCAATACTCCTCCTTTGGCACTAATGACCAAACCTATGCGCAGCGTGACGTGTCCTCCACCTAGACTGCCTAAATCGGCGGCCGCGGATTCCCATTCACGGACAACATCGGCAAGAAACCCTTGTCCCGATGGAGAGGCTTCTGTTTTGACTTCAGGGCCAGAGCCGTAAAGGCCAACGGCACTGGCAGAAATGATGCGGGGCGCCAAGGATTCCTTCTCACAGGCTGCTTTGAGAAGGTGCAAGGCACCCGTTCTGCTTTCTCTAATACGCGACCTGATGGCGGGTGACCAACGCTGGGCAACGGGCTCACCGGCAAGGTGGATGATGTGGCTGACTCCCCCAATGGCTTCAGGGTCCAATCGGCCTTCGGAAGGGGACCATCCAAACGCCCGCACTGCGCATCCCCCAATGTTGTGCACCTCTTCGGGCCGCCTGCTCAAAACGTGGATGGGCCTGCCGGGATGCGTTTCCCTCAGCTTTTGGATCAGGGCTGTACCCACCAATCCAGAGGCACCTGTGATCAAAACGGGAGAGGGGTCGGTCAAAATTGGAGTATGAACTGTTGCCTAATGGGAACCAACCCCCTTCAAATTGGTTCAAAATGAAGCGGTGAGCTGAAACCCAAGAAATGAAGATAGTTCAAATAAATAGCGGATTTATGTAGATGAATGCGTATTTTTAATGGATAGGTGAAATCTGTGTTCGGCTCATCAAAACATATTCGCTCTTGCGGTCTTGCCATGTGTTTGTTGGTCTTTTCGGCGGTTCAGTCGATGGGTCAGAACAAATGCGTTTCCGGTTTGGTGAACGAGATATGGCCCTGCAACAGCGTGGAAATGCTGGCACACGTTCCCAATGTGATGACAGGGGATGTTGCAGCCAACGACATTTGGGGGTGGACCGACCCGTTGGATGGCCGAGAATATGTATTGCTGGGTAAACGAGACGGGACTTGGATGATCGACGTCACCGTACCATCAACACCAAGGGTGGTCGGTCATATTTCTAGTTTGGGTCTGGCCAACAGTTTGTGGCGTGATGTCAAGGTCGTGGGCAACTTCATGGTAGTGGTGAGCGAGGTGATCAATTCGCGGCTGCAAGTGTTCGATTTGACCCGATTGCGGGACCACACATCGGTAGGTCCGGCCATCACATTCTCCACCGATACCATGCTGCTGGGGTTCTCAAAAGCCCACAACTTGGCCACTGCTCCGGATGAGCCCATGGCCTATGTGTGCGGAGCCAATGGACTCGGCGGGCTGCTCGCTTATGATTTTAGCGATGCCGATGCCCCCGTACTCGCAGGCAGTTGGGAAGAGGCCTATGTGCACGATGCCCATGTGGTGCGCTACAACGGACCCGACTCAGCCCACCACCAAAGTTTGATTGCCGCCGTGAGTTGTGCCAACGACTTCAAGATGCTGGACCTCACCGATCCACAGGACATTGAGGTAATTTCCAGTGCCGCGCACCAGCCCCATGGATACATCCACCAGGGTTGGTTTTCACCCGATCACCGCTATTTTTTCCTGGGGGACGAAACGGATGAAACGGGCGGCTTGGTCGACCACACCACAACCTATGTCTGGGACGTGACCGATCTGGAAAATCCAGTGCTCATGGAGGGGGTGGACCTGGGTACGCATGGCACCGACCACAACCTGTATGCTCGGGGTGATTTTTTGTTCCAAAGCAATTACAACGACGGCTTCAGGTTGCAGGTGTTTGATCCTTTGTCCGGAGGACCATTGTTGGAGGAGAAGGCGTTTTTTGATACCCAGCCGGGCTCCGACAGTCCTGGTTTTGCCGGGACTTGGAGCAATTACCCCTTCTTTGACTCAGGAACCATCGCCGTCTCCGATCAATCCGAAGGCCTGTTCTTGCTTCGGACCACGTTTACCCAAGCTTGGCCCGAACTGATGTCGGTGTGTCCCACCGATACCATGCGCGTTTTCCTGACCATAGACTCCATCGTAGCCGGACCTGTAGCCCTGGAGTTGCCCGAAGGAGTCAGTTGGTCTTCCACGGACAGCTTGCCGGGGCCGGGTGTATGGCCCATAGAATTTGCCGGTTTTGATTGGACCAATATGAACGGCGTGACCATTCGGGTCTCAGGAGGAGGAATGGTGCATGCGTGCAGGATTTTCGTGAACGTCACGGAAGACGCGATGCACTATCCCGATTTGGACGGGGATGGATATGGAACCTTTGTTGGGGCAGTTCAAGGGTGCAATCCAGGGGCAAATTATGCCCACGTCGGTGGCGATTGTAACGATGCCAATGCCGACATACATCCAGGTTTGGCTGACCCTTGTGATGGGCTGGACAACGATTGTGACCAAGGAATCGATGAGGATGGGGTCTCCCTGCCGTTCTATTTGGACGTCGATGGTGATGGTTTAGCGGGGACCACCATATACTCGTCCTGCACACCGCCGCCCAGTGCATTTTCTGAACCCGGGCTAGACTGCAATGACTTGGATGCCACCATGTTTCCTGGAGCGCCCCCTACTTTGATGGGGGTCGATAACGATTGCAATGGGTATGTCCTGGGCTTGGAACAGCTCGATGGGGGCTGCGCAGGTGATTTCAACGGAGATGAATTCGTCAACATCCAAGATCTGCTCAGCTTTCTGAACGACTTTGGAAGCACAGGGTTTTTACAGACCGATTTGAATTTCGATCAGCATGTGGGTTCAGCAGATCTGCTGCTGATGCTGGGGCTGCTGGGCACAGACTGCTAAAGGTCCTTTCTCAGTCCGGTGTGGATGCAGGGCGCTCCTGTTTGCGGTGGAGTTCGGTGTACAGTCCGTTTTGCGCCATCAATTCAGCGTGCGTCCCGCGCTCCGCCACTTCTCCTTCCTCGAGCACAAGTATCAAATCGGCGTCACGTACAGTGGAAACCCGGTGCGAAACAATGATCGAGGTGCGGCCCTTCATGATGCGGCGCAAGTTTCCGAGGATGATGGCCTCGGTTTCAGTGTCTACCGCGCTCAAACAATCGTCAAAAATCAGGATGCGCGGCTTGCGCAAAATGGCGCGGGCAATGGAAATGCGTTGCTTTTGTCCACCACTCAAATTGACCCCGCGCTCGCCCAACATGGTCTCGTAGCCTTTGGGAAACGCAGCGATGTTGTCGTGCACATGGGCATCTTGGGCAGCCTGTTCGATGTCTTTTGAGGGAGCCTCGTCCACCCCAAAAGCAATGTTGGAGGCGATGGTGTCAGAGAACAGAAAGACGTCTTGTGGCACATATCCTATGGCGGCCCTCAAGCTGGGAAGGTGCAAGTGGGAGAGGGGCTTGCCATCGACTTCGACCACACCGTCAGAAGGGTCGTACAACCTTGCCACAAGTTGGGCTAAGGAGGTTTTTCCACTGCCAGTGCGGCCTATGACCGCCAAGGTTTGTCCAGGCTGAAGGTCAAAATCGACTTTGTCCAAAGCCCGAATTCCCGAGTCTGGGTAAGTGAGACCCACGCCTTTAAATGTGATCCGTCCTTTGATTTCACATGGTTGCTCGACGCTGTTGGCGATGTCGGGCTCCACATCCAAGAATGCATTGATGCGCGCCTGGCTGGCGGATGCTTTTTGGACCAGAGAAGTCACCCAGCCTACAGATGCAAAAGGCCAAGTGAGCAGGTTGACGTAGAATACAAACTGAAAAATATGGCCCAGCTGCAGGTCGCCAGAGAAGACGCGCAATCCGCCCACATAAATGGTCAGAATGGTACTCAGTCCCACGAGCATCACAATGATGGGCATAAACATGGCATCCACTTTGACCAGGTCCAGAGTCCGGAATTTGTATTCATCCGCGGCCTTCTGAAACCGCTCATAGGCCCGCTCTTCGCGACGGTGGGCAGCGAGGATACGGATGCCCGAAAAGTCTTGTTGGACCTTGGCGCTCAACAGGCTTTGTTGGGACTGCACTGCATCGCTTTTCCGGTGGATGCGCGCGCTGATTTTGTACACGCCGAAACTCATCAAGGGCAAGGGTGCCAATGAGCACAGTGTCAGCGTGACGTCTATGCGGAGCATCACACCCACCGTGAGGAACATCATGGTCACCAGGGTGAGGCCATACATCACTGCAGGCCCGAGGTACATGCGGACCTTGGACACATCCTCGGAGATGCGGTTCATCAAATCGCCGGTGGCGTTCTGCTTGTAAAAGGCCGAGGGCAACTTTTGGTATTGGTCGTAAATCGCCTCCTTGAGGTCATACTCGATGAGCCTGCTCATGACGATGATGGTTTGGCGCGTCATGAAAGAAAACAAGCCTTTCATCAGGTAGGCCATCATGTACAGCAGGGCTTGAAGCCCTGCGATCAGTGCGACAAATCGGATCAGTTCCTCCCGCGTTTTTGGGACACCAAACAGGTGCTCATTTTGACCTGTCCATCGGGCCAAAGCCGCGAGCGTCGGTGGCGCTTGAAGCGGCTCTGCTGCGAACACTTCTTCTGCGTTGACACCCCCGTCCAGGGGTTCGAGAAATCCCGAATAAGCGGCCTCCAATAGGTTGATGCCTTCCCCAATGACCACAGGGGCAAAGACCGAGAAGGCATTCGTCAAAAAGACGAACAGGAATCCCAACGCCAACCTGCCACGGTACTTCCAAAAAAAGGGGTTGAGTGCCGCGAGTGTGCCCATGGGGCGAAGTTAGAACTTGAAGTTCCAGGTTACCGAAGGTAAAATGGGGAACAAGCTGATTTGGTAAGCTTGAATGTCCAAAGTCCCTTCTTCAATGGCTCCTTCATTGCCAAAGTAGATGAAGTACGGATTGAGTCTGTTGTAGACGTTGTACACGGAGAAGACCCATTGGCCGTAGCGCTTTTTCCGCTTCTTGTTCAGTTTGGTCCTTGGTGTATGCGTGGCGCCGATGTCCGCCCGGTGATACGCGGGCATTCGGAACCCGTTGCGCGGGCCGTAGACATCCAACAGGTTGCCGTCTACGAAGTACCGCTGTGAAGGAACGGTGATGGCATTGCCCGTACCGTAGATAAAAGTGCTTCCCAATTTCCAGCGGTCGTCGATGGTCCACTCCAGAATGGCGCTCAAGTCGTGCCGCCTGTCATAGCGGGCTGGGAATGGGTCTCCGTTGTTCAAGTCCTCAAACAAGCGGTCGGTCTTGCTCCATGTGTAACCGAGCCACCCTGTCCAGACACCGCGTTTGCGCTTCACAAAGAGCTCCATTCCGTAGCTCGTACCTGAGCCAAAAACCAAGTTGTTGTCGACGTTGTTGCGGATGTTGTCGTCTGGTTGGCTGCCTTCGGCATAGGCCACAAGGTTGGACAACCATTTGTGGTAGACCTCTACAGAGGCTTCCACGTTTCGATCGGTGCCAAAATCACGGAACCAACCAGCGCTCACTTGGGTGCCATCTTGGGGTTTGACCACGTCGGAGCTAGGCAGCCAGATGTCACCGGGAAGCGATGTGGGAGAAAGCGAAGCGAGGTGAATGTATTGGAGGTTTCTTCCGATGCCCGCTTTGAAGGAGCTGCGTGGCCCCGTGGTCAAGCGCATGGACAATCGGGGTTCCCATCCGCCGTGGTTTGCGACCAAATCTCCTCTGGAATACTGAATTTCTGACGGGGCTGTGCTGGCACTCAAAGGGTCGCTTCCATCTGCAGGGACATACCGCGTAAAGGGCCCCGTTTGAATGAATCCGCTCCAGCGCAAGCCGGCTTGTATCCTCAGGGCATCGGTGATGTCAAATTCGTCTTCCAGATAGGCGGAAATCTCATGACTGCGGGTGCGTACGGCCTCTCCCAAATCGAAATCGACACCGTTAGAAGTGGCATAGAATTCGGTGGGCAAAAAAGTGTGATAGGTGTATTCAATGCCCGCCCTGACAGTGTGCCTGGGGTTGGGATACAGGGTCAGTCTCGACTTGAGGCCGCGGTCGTCAATGCCACTTCGAAACCCAAAAGTGAAACTGTCTTGCTGGGCCTCGAAAGCAAATTCATAGTCGCTGTATGTGGCCGTTGTAGTGATAAAAGCCTTGTCGTTGATGAGGTGGTTCCAGCGCGCGGTCAGGGTGGAGTTGCCCCAGGGGATGCGGCTGCCAAAATCAGCGGAGCTGGACTTGAAGTCGAAGACATCGCGGCCAAAGTAACCGCTCAGGTAGAACTGGTCGCGGCGCGATGCCCGCCAATTGACCTTGGCATTGAGGTCGTAGAAATAGTAGCCTGAACCAGCGAAGGCCCCCTCTGGATTGACAAAAGGACGGGTCAGCACATCGAGGTAGGTGCGGCGTCCGCTGAGGATGTAGCTGATGGTGTCTTCCTTGATGGGACCTTCTAAAGTCAGCCTTGAACTGATCAATCCCAAACCTCCACTCGTGGTCCGCTTTCGGGCGTTTCCTTCTTTAAGGCCGATGTCCAAAACGGAGCTTACGCGGCCACCATAACGGGCAGGCATGGTGCCCTTCGTCACTTCAATGTCCTTGACAGCATCGGGATTAAAAACGCTGAAAAAGCCAAACAAATGGGATGCGTTGTACACCACGGCATCGTCCACCAAAACGAGGTTTTGGTCGGGACCACCTCCACGCACATAGAATCCACTGTTGCCTTCACCGGCACTCTGAATGCCCGGCAGGAACTGGATGACCTTGAGCACGTCTACTTCTCCCAGCAGGGCGGGCAAAGATTTGATCGTCTCCACGCCTACCGCGGCTTTACCCATGTCGGTACTCTGAGTGTGGGCTGTGCGGTCGGCTTCCACCTCCGCCGCTGCGACGGCCACCACTGAGGGGGTCAAATCAACGTCTACCGTGGCGTTCTCGCTGAGGACAATCGTTTTCTTGAAAGGGGTGTAGCCAATGAAAGACCAGGTCAAATCATAGCTCCCTGCTGGCAGGGAAAGGCTGTAAAAACCGTAAATATTGGTCGCCGTTCCCGTGGTCGTGCCATCTACGGTGACGGTCGCCCCCAAGATGTATTCTCCTGTCGTGTCGTCGACAACCCGACCATTAAGTGTGGTCGCTTGGGCCGAAGCGCCCCAAGCGCTCACCAGCAGGAGCAGGAGGACGGGCCAACGATAGGGAGAAGTGACTTGACGCATGGTGGATTTTCGAAGGTAGAACCACAGAAAGGCGTTGAGGTTTAACTTCTCGCCGAAACCTTTTGGGTGACCGCATGCAAGGGATGAATTTAGATTCGAAATACCGCCAGTTGGGCAGGCCATGGAACCTGTGCGTGTGGGCAGTATGTGCTGTGTTTTTGCGTGCATGTGCGGCAGAAGAACAACCGCCTGAAACCGTGTTGTTTGCCTACAATGCTTCAGATGGAGTGCGGTCCTTAGACCCGGGCAAGGCCACCGATTTGGAGTCGATGTGGGTGGTCGATCAGCTCTACGAGGGGCTGTTGGAATTGGATGCGACCTTGACGGTTCAGCCCGCACTGGCAGCATCGTGGAGCGTGTCAGCGGATGGATTGGTCTATACTTTTCGCCTCAATACTGAAGCGACATTTCACAATGGTCAACCGGTCACGGCTTCAGACGTAGCGGCAAGTTTTGCGAGGCTGCGTGATCCTGAAGAGGCCTTGCCTGGCCGATGGGTGCTCAACGATTTGAAGCCTGATGGCGTGCAGGTTCTGTCTCCCGACAGCCTCCAATTGCACCTCAATCGGCCTCAGCCGGTCTTTCCTGGTTTGCTCTGCACACCTCAGGCCAGCATCTTGTATGGCGGGGGGCGCGCAGGAACGCCAGATACCGAGGACATGGGCAGCGGTCCCTTTGTGCTCAAGGGCTGGATTCCGGAGACCGCGATGGTATTGCATCGGAATTCCAGGTACTGGATGCGCGATGCTACAGGCACTCCATTGCCTTACATCGATGGGGTTAGGATAGAGTTCAACCGTGAGCCTGGCGCCGAATTTCTGGGTTTTAGAAAAGGGGACTACGACTTTGTTTCAGCTTTAAACCCCGAGTGGGTTCAGGCTTTGCGCAACGATGAGGGGGGCTGGAAACCCGAGTGGAAAGGCAAATTCGAGGTCCACCAAGTGCCCTATCTCAAAACGGATTACATCGGGTTTTTGGTGGACTCTGTGGCGCTGGAGTCCGGGGGCTTTCCTGGGTTGGGGTCAGGGTTGAGACGTGCCATGAGCATGGCCATAGACCGGGATGCACTGGTGCGTGAATTGAGGGCCGATGAAGCTGTTCCAGCCCAAGGCTTTGTGCCGCCCGGAATGCCGGGATTCGACCTTGGTCAGCGCAGAGTGAGTCCTGATTTGCAGCACCGTCCCCAAACGGTGGACAGCATTCTGGCTGCGATGGGAATCGGCGCAGAAGCGCCGCTGCGCCGCATTCGGGCAGGTACGTTGGGCACAAAACCGGACATGGCAGACCTCGCCGGAGCCCTGCAGCACATCTGGGCGGAACATGGCATCGATGTCGACATTGACATCGCACCGAGTGCCATTGACGCCGAGCGTGTAGCACGCAGTCAAGTGCCCATTTTCCGAAAGTCTTGGTTGGCGGATTACCCCGACGCGGAGAATTTCATGGGCCTCTTTATGCCTGACCGTTGGAGCCCCAATGGCCCGAATTACACCCATTATGCCAACGCTGAAGTAACGGAGTTGCTCACAAGGGCAGCGGCCATGATTCCGGGTCGGGAACGCCAGGAAGTGATGCGCCGTGCCGAATCCAAAATGCTGCAGGACATGCCCGTCATCCCTCTGTGGCATGACCAAGTGGTGCATCTGGTGTCCCGTCAATGGGAGGGTTGGCAGGTGAGTCCGACCAACCGCCTGGACCTTCGCCGCGTGCGAAAATCAGAGGGCGCTCAGCCCTAACTTGTTCGCCGATGCTAAAGATTGACACCCACACGCACATCATGCCCAAGCAACTCCCAAACTGGAGTTCCAAGTTGGGGTACGGGTCCTTCATTCACTTGGAACACCACCGGGAAGGGGCCGCGCGCATGATGCAAGGGGACCGTTTTTTTAGAGAGGTGATGTCCAACTGCTGGGATCCTGTTGTCCGCATCGATGAGTATGCCAAGTCGGGCGTTCAGGTGCAGGTGGTCTGCACCATTCCAGTGTTGTTCGCTTATTGGGCAAAGCCAGAGGACACGGCTGACATCGCCCGTTTCTTGAACGATGACATCATTCGGACAGTTCAAGACCACCCGAAGCATTATGTGGGACTGGCGACCTTGCCCATGCAAGACGTTGACTTGAGCATTCAAGAATTAGAGCGCTGCGCAAAGCTGGGCTTTGCGGGCATTCAGATTGGGTCCAACATCAACGGCTACAACCTCTCTGAACCTCGGTTCAACGACATCTGGGAAGCTTGCGAGAGGCTGGGTATGGCCGTGATGATCCATCCATGGGACATGATGGGCAAGGAAATGATGACCAAGTACTGGCTTCCTTGGTTGGTCGGCATGCCTGCCGAGACTTCCCGCGCTGCCTGTTCGATGGTTTTTTCGGGAGTCTTTGACAGGTATCCCAAATTGCGTGTGATGTTCAGCCATGCATCGGGGGCCTTTCTCGCCACGCTGGGGCGCATTGAGCACGGTTGGCGATGCAGGCCCGATTTGGTGGCGGTAGACAATCCCAACAGCCCACGTGAATCCCTCGGAAAGTTTTGGGTGGACAGCATCACCCACGATGCGCGCCTCATGGAATACGTGCTCGAAATGCAAGGGGCAGACCGCGTTGTGATGGGCTCAGACTATCCGTTTCCACTGGGTGACCTCGAGTTCGGCCGTTACCTCGAGACCGATATGGACCTCAGTACCGAGCAGTACGGGGCCATTTTTCATGGTGCGGCGTTGAATTGGCTCAACCTGAAAAAAGACCAATTCGCCTAATTCGCATTCAATGATGGCAACGACACACAAAACCGAGGTTTCAAGCAACTCTTCCGTTCACCTTTTCGTTGATTAAGAGATGGCATCCTCTGAGGAACTCATAGAATTGATTGAAGGCTGCAAGGGACAAAAGCCGTCCGCCCAACGCAAACTGTATGCGCGTTTTAGTGGCCAACTTTTCGCAACCTCTATTCGCCATACCAATTGCAGAGAAGACGCCGAGGATGTGCTCCAGGACAGTTTTGTCAAGATTTTCAAGCACATCAAGAGTTACCGCCAAGACTTTTCATTCGAAGGTTGGATGCGGCGTATCGTGGTCAACACTGCCATTACCCACTATCGAAAAAACCTCAAGCACAGCCATCACAAGGACATTGCAGATGTTCCGGCTACGCCGAGAGATTTGGAGAATTTCAGCGATCCTGAATTCACGGCAGATGAGTTGGAATTGGCCATTGCCCAATTGCCTGTAGGATACCGCACGGTCTTCTGCATGTATGTGGTCGAAGGCTTTAAACACCATGAAATCGCAGAGAAACTCGACATCGATGTCAACACATCGAAGAGTCAGTTGAGTCGGGCCAGGAAATATTTACAACGTGTTCTTGCAACCCTTTCCGCTCGAGCGCAGTCTACAACAAGCACAGCAGCCGGAATAGCCGGTACAGCACAATGAAGGAGAACAACTTCAACAATATCATGACTGATGCGGACTTTGATGCCCGCTGCAGGTCCATGCTCCAAGCCAGCGAGGCCGTCGCTCCAGAGCCCAGGGCAGATCTGTTTGCCGATGCGGCCCCTCAAGGAGCGGCGTTGCGTTGGGTCAAATGGGGAGCCGCTGCCATCATTGTGGCGGGAACGGCCATGTGGATGACCACCTCTGATAGCAGTCCCGCTGCTGCATCTCCTGTAGAGGCTATGCAACCAGCAGCTGAGTTGGAAGCTCCAGCGTCTGGGGCGTCCGTGTCTGAAGCGACCTTGATGGCAGCTCCCACAGAGCAAGCCAGCGCGGAAGCAGCAGCCCCGGAAGCTGATGGTGCCATGGCTTCGCCAACTGTGGAGTCTCCGTCCTTTTCCTCTGCTTCAACCCCTGATGTCTCTGCAGCACCTGCTACTGTCACAGAAACTCAGGTGACTCCAAGTACCTCCTCCAACGTGGTGGCAGACCGTTCCGAGCCTGCTGCTCCAGCTGCAGTCGAGGACATGGAATCTATGGGTCAAGAAGCCAATGCCTACCCGGCAGAGAAGGCATTGCCGACAGTGGAGCCCATCCCTGAAACACAGGCCATTCCTGAAGACGCTCCAGAAGCCAGTCCGAAACTCACCTTGCCTTTGACGCTGCCCACAGGTGGCGGACAGCGTTGAGCATTGTGCACCGCTTCCTGCGATTCGCCATCCTCCGAAGGGCCCTGGGCAGTGCCTGCCCATCCCGCTTTGGGCCGGGTCTGTATGCCGGGCCGGGTGTGTTGCTCATTCTGACCTTCAGCGCCGGGCAAATTATGGCAGGAGAACAATGCCTTCAGGATACCATCACCATTGATGGTGCCCCATTGGAACTTGAATTGGCTGTGTCACAAGCTCCGAAGCCTTTTGAGGATACAGGAGGGAAAGTCCGCAATTTGTCACGCCAACGTCCTACAGTTTTATTAGGGTTAGGCTCGGGTTTTTCGTGGCATGCTAACAGCGCATTGGGACCACATGTGTCCCGCTTCATAGGCAAAGGCACACGGCCTGCTGCCACAATGCACGCGGGCTTGGAATGGAGCGCCAAACGGCGGTTCTTTCGTTGTGATGCTGCTTTTTCTGCATGGAACAGCTGGTCGTACGATGCGGCGTTTTTGAACGACAGTCTGTACCAGCTTCAAGCGGACGGTCAAGGAGGCTTGGAGCAGTTGATTCGCTTCACTTATCCCGATCTGGGATTGGAATTGGATACTTTGTCTCTACCAACATCTACTTATGCCATGCAATCGGTCTCGTTTGGACTGGCTTTTGGAGGGGAGATCGGCAAAGGTTCAACCGGGCGGAAGTTGCCTTGCCGCTGGTGGCTGGGCGCAACGGGGCGTATGACCCAGTCCAATCGCGAAAACAGCGCCATCAACAGGGTGGGGGAGTCAGCTTTGCCTTCACCTTCCAATGTCCTTGGCGAGGCGCGCAACGATTGGGAGCCGACTGAGTTGTGGTCCATGGGAATCAAGTTGGGCGCATCGGTGCCATTTGGCCGGCAAGGCTGGGAAGGCACGGTCAACGGATTCTATTCCGGGGGCGTGGCGCCCCTTTTGGGACTCAACATGGGGGTGCAAAAGCGCTGGGTTAACAGGCGTTGACACCTTTTGGCAACATTAGAAACAACATTTCCGGGGTTCTCTGCGTCTTCTATATGCAGGCGTAAGCGCACTGCAGACACAGCGAAGATTTGGTTCAAGTTGTTTTGGTTAAGGTGAAGGAGCTCCGAACGCGGGGCTCCTTCTCGTTTATACTGGCCTCAATTGGTTAATTTGCAGACATGGACCAGGAATTCAGAGGCGTGAACCGACAACGAATCGCAGGCTACGGCCTGATGTTGGCGTTGTGGGTCTCACATGGAACAAGTGCGCACGCACAGCTCGTTAACCCCGGTTTTGAAACTTCTAGTGCGTTGCCTTCTGCCCCAGGGATGTGGCATTTGTTGCCAGGCTGGAACAATGCACTGAGTGGACTCTCCAGCCCTGATTTCTTTCACGTTGACGGAACATTGGGCGGTGATTTGCCTGAAACTCCGGTGGCGATGGTCAATCCGTACGAAGGCCGTGGAGTCGCAGGTCTTGCGGTCATCAAGCGGAATGGCGCGGGTCAACCGTTGTCCAGAGAATACCTCGTCCAAAACTTTGCACAGCCCTTGATCGTGGGCCAGCACTACCGATTGAGTTTTGCTTTTACCAACGGAGAACGCACAGCAACCTCGTGGTCAGGTCTGTCTGTCAATGGAGTGGGGGTAGCGCTCAGCACGGACCAGCCTTCTCAGTTTGGAGATGGGGTCTTGGATTTGCCTCCGGTATTTGCATTCTCATATGCCAGGTATGACGAAGAGTGGAGCGAAGTGAGTGTCACCTTTCAAGCCCAGGCGCCGCACCGTTACATGACGGTGGGGGTTTTTCTGCCAGACGCTAATGTGGAGGCTTTGATCAGTGCTGGAGACAATCCCAGCATCGCCTATTACTTTTTTGACGCCTTCTCTTTGGAACCCGTGCCTCCGCCTGGAGACCCCAGCCCTGTGCAGGACCAGGTCAAAGGCCCCGAGACAACCTCCGATTTCGAAGAAGCTGATTTTGGCACGTTCGTGCCCAATGCTTTCTCACCCAATGGCGATGGCCTCAATGATCTCTTTCAGCCTACGGTTGGTTCAATCTTGCCGGTGTCGTTCAAGATTTACTCGCGATGGGGGGGCTTGATCGCAGAATTGGACCCTGGCCAGCCTGTATGGGACGGAAAGGATGCAAATGGCCAACTTCTTGAGCCCGGCATGTACATATGGATGCTCGAATGGCCGCGAAATACGCCACGTGAGCTCAGGAATCAGCAAGGTGCTGTTCTGTTGCTCGATTGAGCATCTCGACGATTTAACCGGCAGTCCGTAACGCACAACACTTGGCGCACGCGACACATTTTTCATTGATCGATGGTTTGCCCGAACACCACATCGCGAGGTGCTGGTGGGAAGGGAGGATGCCGCCTTTATCCTCGAAAGGGGTCTGGCCGCAACGCCCATCCTCGAGTGCATTGGATGCCAAGCGGGATGAGGTGGGTCAGAGAATTCACCAAGGCCCCCTTTTGGTGGAACGCATGGAATTGCAATACTCCGCCGCCCAACTGCCCCCTCCCGGCAGACTCCAAGACTTGTTGGATCCCCAATCGCGCACCGTGACAACCGGCCACCAGTTGTGCCTCGCAGGAGGACCGGCTTTTACCTTCTACAAAATTCAAACGGCCATAACGCTGGCCCGCCGGCTACAAGAGCGGTGGGGCACTCCGGTGGTGCCCGTTTTTTGGTTGGCCTCAGAAGACCATGATTTTGAGGAGGTGCGCAATCTGTGGGACGGTGACCAATGGCAGAATTGGAGTCCCCAACCTCAGGAAGGTGGGGCTGTAGGAAGAATGTCCACACATGGACTGGCCGTGAAATTGGAGGAGTGGGCAAAGGAGGCGGCCCTGTCCGAAGCACGAGCAATTGGCCTCAAGTTTCCACCGGGCAGCACCTTGTCACAGGCCATGCGGCATTGGGTACACGCCATGTTTGGCCCACAGCAGTTGGTGGTGATCGATGCAGATGACCCTGCGTTGAAGGCCACGTTTGGTTCGGTCATGCAGCGCGAGGTGCGTGAGTCGCTGACCCATGATGCTGTGCTGTCCTGCAACGGAGATTTGGAATCGGCCGGATTCAAGCCGCAGGTGCACGTCCGCCCATGCAACTTGTTTCATTTGACCTCCGGTGGGCGTCATCGGTTGACCGCTTCTGACGGGGGGTGGGATTCCCTAGGTGGCGCGCACTGGGAGGGAACCGAGGCGCTGTGCCAACATATCTTGGATCATCCAGAGGATTTCTCGCCCAATGCGCTGTTGCGACCAGTGTACCAATCTCAACTGCTGCCAGATGTGGCCATGGTGGGAGGATTGGCCGAAGTCGCCTACGGAATGCAATTGCCCATTGTCTTTTCGCGCCTCGGAATCGAACAACCGGTGCTGGTACCGCGCGACAGTGCGGTGGTTTTGCCTGCACGTTGGTCAAATATGGCGGCCAAGGCTGGCATAGCCGGTGCGGACATTTTGCAGCCCAAGACAACATGGGTAGATAGGGTGGTGACCCAGGCAGAAGCTCCCGGTGTGGCGTCATGGCGCCAGTTGCTGCAAGAGAAAGCTGCAGAGGCCTCCGAAAGCCTGGCCTTGGTAGACCGTTCTCTGGAGGGCAGCGTCCAAGCGACGTTGGCCAAAATGGAAAACCTGTTGGACCGACTGGAGCAGCAAACGGTCAAGGCGGTCAAGCGGAAGGAATCAGAAGCCCTGTCGCGACTCGATCGCTTGGACCGTTGGGTCCGTCCGTCCGGAAAGCCACAAGAGCGCATCGCCCACTTTTTTTATCTCGCATCAGCATGGCAGGAGCCAACTGATGCAGCACTGTCACTAGAGGGAGCGCTGTCTGAGGCATTCCTCCAAGGGCATGAGGCAGAGGATTGGAGTCCATTGGTTCATGTGATTCGCAGCGGACCGCATTAACTTCGCTTCCTCTAAGAGAGGCAATGTTCCTTTCAGTGTTGATCCTATTTCCACATCCAACACCATGAAAGACAACAACGAACATTCCCTTCATGCTGCGCGCGATGCCGAAGGCCGCGCCGCTTCTCCTCAATTGGCTGAAGACGTCAAGAACTTCCTCATTGACATCGACGGCACCATCACCGAAGATGTGCCCAATGAGCAACCGGAGCGCATGGCCACATGCCTGCCGTTTCCCGACGCCCTTGCCACTTTAAATGGATGGCACGGAGAAGGTCACATCATCACCTTTTTCACCAGCCGTACCGAAGACCACCGCGAAGTGACAGAGGCCTGGCTGCAAGAGCATGGTTTTCTTTACCATGGGCTGCTCATGGGGAAGCCGCGCGGAGGCAATTACCATTGGATTGACAACCACGTGGTACGCGCGACCCGATATGTAGACAGGTTCACCCAATTGGTCAAAACGACGCGGGAAATCGAGGTTTTCAAGGGCAACGAGTCCTCCCCTGAATAAGGAAGAAACGTTCAGGACAGGCTGTCTAAAAACCGCTGCAGGATGATGGCGGCAGCGACCTTGTCTATGTTTCCTTTTTCGCGCCGCTTGGATTTTTTCATGCCCCCCATGACCATGGCGGCAGAGGCTTCACGACTGCTGTAGTCCTCGTCCACAAAATGAACAGGGACATCGGGATAGCGCTTTCCCAAAGACGCGGCAAACGCCTCAATGTCCCTTGAGCTGTGGGTAGAGTCCCCTGAGATGAGTCCCGGTTTTCCGACAACAAGACCAGCGCATGGCTCGGCACGCAACAAGGCGTCCACGACCCCTGGCCATTCTTTGGGACTGCAGGTGCATTCGGGTGCAGCAATCATAGCGCCACTGTCGGTGACGGCGATGCCGATGCGCCGGTTTCCAAAATCAAAAGCAATGTAGCGGGCCACGGTGCGAAGGTACCTTGGTGTCCCGGTATCTTCGCCCCATGGAACAAGCGATGGATGCCTTAGGGACAACAGCGACGCAATGGATGTCGTTGCGGCGGACCGTGGAGTCGGCCTGGGAGGACAGGAGTCTGTGTGATCAACCGGAAACACAGAAAGCCGTGGAAACGGTCATTGCCGCATTGGATGCGGGTGAACTCCGTTGTGCAGAGCCAGTGGAAGCAGGATGGCAGGTCAACGAATGGGTGAAGAAGGCCGTCGTGCTGTATTTCCCCATGAGGAAGATGGAAATTCAGGAAGTAGGGCCGTTTCAATTTCACGACAAGATGGCCTTAAAGCGCAACCATGCTGAGGCGGGAGTCCGTGTCGTGCCGCATGCCATCGCCCGTTACGGATCGTTTCTCGGCCGGGGGGTCGTCATGATGCCGAGTTATGTCAACATCGGTGCTTATGTGGCCGGCGGAACCATGGTGGACACCTGGGCCACAGTAGGGTCCTGCGCCCAAATTGGAGCCGATGTCCACCTCAGCGGAGGTGTCGGCATAGGCGGGGTGTTGGAGCCTCTACAAGCAGCACCGGTCATCATCGAAGACGGGGCCTTCATCGGCTCAAGGGCGATTGTTGTTGAAGGGGTGCGCATCGGCCGAGAAGCCGTTCTTGGAGCAGGGGTAGTGTTGACAGCGAGCACCCCCATTATCGATGTCTCTGGACCCGAACCTGTGGAATACAGGGGTGCTGTCCCTGCGCGTGCTGTGGTCATACCCGGAACGCGGCAAAAAAGCTTCCCATCGGGAGAATATGGGGTGCCATGTGCTTTGATTGTGGGCCACCGCAAGGAGAGCACTGACCGAAAGACATCACTCAACGACGCTTTGCGCACCCACGCAGTCGCGGTATGATGGCGGGGACTGAAGGCCACATCTTGGACGACAAAGCCCAGGTGGTACTGCTTCAGCCCGCCTTTTTGGGCGATGCGGTCTTGTCCTCTGCCGTATTGGAGTCTTGGCACCGCACCTTTCCAGACCACAGGCTCTCTATCGTAGTCCGAGATGTTGCGGCAGGCTTGTTTCAAGACCATCCCTTTTTGGACAAGGTGCACATTTGGAACAGGTCGGGTTGGCTCAAATACCCGCGGTTGTTTCAGTTGGCCCAAAACTTGCGCTCGAACCGGCCCGATGTGGTGGTGAACTTGCACCGCTTTGCCAGCATGGCCCTGCTGGCCCAACGATCGGGTGCGCCGCACTTGACGGGATTTGACCGCACCGGAAAATGGCCAGCCAAACGCGCGCTTTTGGTACCTCACAGCATTGGCGACGGACGACATGAAACCGAGCGCAACCACGCCCAGGTGGAGCATTTTTTAGGTGCGTGGGATCCAAGCCTCGATGTGCCTGTGCTTCACCCCAGCCAACAACATCGCACCGCGGCGGCAGCGTTTCCTCCGGGAGCATTGATTCTGGCACCGGCGAGCGTCTGGGCCACAAAGCGCTGGCCCGAGTCGAAATGGGCTGCATTGGCAGACCGTTGGGCGCAAGAACACAAGGGGCAGCCTGTTATTTTACTCGGGGGCAAGGGAGATCAAGCGCTGCTCGATCGCATTGCGGATGCCTGTCGCCAGGAGCGTCCCAGGGTGTGTGCCGGTGACTTGAACTTGCTCGGAGCAGCAGCACTGATGAAAGGCGCAAAGCTCGTCGTGAGCAACGACAGTGCACCCCTTCACATGGCAGGAGCGGTCGGTACAGCGGTGGTGGCTGTGTTTTGCAGCACAACGCCCCGGTTTGGGTTTGGCATCTTGCCCGCCATGAAGGCCGCAGGAAAAGCCGCAGAAGTTGAAGTGGGTGAAGACGTACTGGGATGCAAGCCCTGTGGAATACACGGACACGCTACTTGCCCAAGAGGCAATTTCAGGTGTGGCGATGAAGTCAGTGTGGACCGCGTTTTTGCGGCCATGGAGGCGGTTAGCAGCCCTCGAGGCTGAAGCCAGACTCCTTCGTGATGCGCAAAACGCAAGTGGGTGAGACGAACTCCACGTAGTCTTTAAACGCGACCCCATCCACGATCATGGACAATTCTGCCCCGATCATTTCCTTGGTTTGGGGATGAAATTGGAAGTTGCCGTAATTCAAGCGCACGCCTTGATCGGCGAGGGCGAGGCGAACCTCATTGAGCGCTTCGCGGCTCATGGGCCCCTCAAGTACACTCAAAACAGTCTCAGTCTCAGAAGGCGCATCTGTCTGTGCAGCAGCTGAAAAAGGCATGCTAAGTAGGGCAATCAGGCAGGTTGCGAGCAGTGGGGACGTGGCAAGAAACTTCATAGCTCCAATGTACGGTGCGCAGGGATGTCGTTCAAAGTACCCCTGCGGCAGGCTACCGGTGCATCAGTTGTGAAAAAGTGAAGCGTTAGAGGGGCGGTAGGGGATAGGAGTGAGGGTATTTTCGATGTCCTATATCAAACGCATGCAGTTCATCGTATCCAGCACCGCCTTACTCCGCCAGCTCCAGGCCATCAGCGGCGTGCTCAACAGCAGCAACACGTTGCCCATCTTGGACAACTTCTTGTTCGACATCAAACCGGGCAAGGCCTCCATCAGCGCCAGTGACCTCGAGACGACCATGACCACTACGGTTGAGGTGACTTCGGAGGAAGAGGGTGCCATTGCGATACCAGCCAAAATGCTGCTCGACATTTTGAAGACGTTTGAGGACCTTCCTCTGACTTTCAAGGTCGACGCCAAGACCTGTGGGGTCGAATTGACCAGCGAAGCGGGCAAATACAAGTTGGCCGGAGCGCATGCCGATGAATTCCCCCGCACACCAGAGCTCGAGGATGCCACATCGGTGACCTTGAACTCAGACACCCTCGCCGAAGCCGTTTCCCGCACACTTTTTGCAGCGGGCAGTGATGACCTTCGCCCGGTCATGAGCGGCATCTTCTTTGAGCTGCGCAGCGATCATTTGAGTTTTGTCGCCACGGATGCCCACCGTCTGGTGCGCTATGCCAGAAACGACGCCTCCGCGCCTGAGAACGCAGAGATGATTGTCCCCAAGAAGCCCCTGAACCTCTTGAAGGGAACTTTGCCCATGACCGACGAAGTGGTTGTCTCATTCAATGAGGCCAACGCCCACTTCAAATACGGTGAAATGGACCTCGTATGTCGCTTGATTGAAGGCAAGTACCCGAACTATGAGGCGGTGATCCCCAAGGAGAATCCCAACTGCATGACCATTGACAGGAAGGACTTCCAGCGCAGCATTCGCAGGGTGTCCATCTTCGCCAACAAGACCACCCACCAGGTGCGCCTTTCACTGGCCGGAAGCAGCCTCAAAATCAGCGCTGAGGATGTCGATTTTGCCAATGAAGCCCACGAGACCCTGGCGTGCAGCTATGCCGGCGATGATATGGAGATCGGTTTCAACAGCCGTTTCCTTCTGGACATGCTGAACAATTTGGATGCCCAGCAAATCACCTTGGAGTTGAGTGCTCCAAACCGCGCAGGCATCATCCGCCCTCAGCACGACGGTGAGAACAATGGAGAGGACATCCTCATGCTGGTGATGCCCGTGATGCTCAACGCGTAAGCGGCCAGAAACCTTCTTTTGTTTGCGCCTTTGACGCCCAGCCTGTAGTCAAGTCTCTTCAGATGAAGCTTGACCGGGAGGGGTGTGGACTGCAGCGTTTTCCGGCGCTGAGAAGCGGCCATCCCCATCTCCCGGTCCATCGGGTCGCAGTCCAGGTACGTCCTCGGGGTCCAGTTCCTCATCTTCGGGCGGCAAAGGCGGAGGTTGGGGCCCTTCCTTTCGCCAGACAAGGGCCAGCAATCCTCCCACGAATGCACCAGCAAGGTGCCCTTGCCAGCTCACACCCACTTCAATGGGGAAGACCCCCCAAACGATGCTGCCGTAAAGGAAAACCACCACAAGGGCCACCCGCATCAAAATGGCGTGACGGCGGATGACGCCACTCAGGAAGAGGAAAGCCGCGAGTGCATACACCACCCCGCTGAGTCCAATGTGGTTGCCGCTGGCCCCACTCGTCCACAGCAGGATCCCGCTTCCCAACCATGACCAGAACAGCACCTTCATTCCAATTCCCCTGTAGAAGTACAGCAGCATGGAGGAGAGGGTGAAAAACGACACTGTATTGCTCCAGATGTGCTCCCATCCTCCATGCAAAAAGGCCATGGACAAGACACCTACCAAACCTTCGGTTCGCAGCGGCCGGTTGCCGAACCGGTTGAGGCCCAAGTTGAACTGGAGGTTGATGAGAAAGGCTCCCCAAACGAGCACAAGGCAGCCGATGGTGACAATCAGGGACTGCTGAATGCGACGCCGGTCTGCCTCTAATTCCCGTTTTACGTGATCTGGAGGAGGACCATTGAACCGCATGCCCGGCCGTCGATGAGACCGCCAAGGCCGCGCACCTGGTGCAATAGCACCGCTTCCCGGAGCCGTTGGCCGTGCATTTGGAACCGTGATACGGGGTTCCTGAGCCCCTTCCCCGGTGCTGGAACTGGTGCTGGAAGTGCCGCCGAAATTGGGATTCGGTGTGGCATCCACATGATCGTTTGGATAAGAACCCACGCTTCGAAATTAGGCCGCAAATCACGGAACTACTTTGCCACTGCGAACCTGATAGACAATGAGCGTCACAGAACTCACAGCGTTGATTTCTCTGTTGGAAGATCCCGATGAGGGCATCTACCACACCGTACGTCAAGAATTGGAGCAGATTGGTGAGCCGGTACTCCGGCCATTGCGCTCCGCCATTTCTGAGGAGGGCCACGGCGATGTTTTCTTGAGCCGGGCCAAATCTCTGTTGGATCACCTGGGAACGGGTGAAGTGAGGAGTGGATTTGCCGATTGGATTGGCTCCGAAGACCACCATGTGGCTGAGGCCTTGATGTTGCTGGACCGTTACATCGATCCCACCCGTTCTGTTCAAGAGCTCAAAGAGACCGTGGACCGGGTCAGACAAGACATTTGGCTGGAGCTGAACGATGACATGACGGCCTTAGAGCAGGTCAAGGTGTTCAACCGAATCTTCTTTGAGCACCATGGATTTGAGGGTACCCGCGGAGGCGCAGCCAAGCCAGCGCATGCTTTGCCCAGAGAAGTGCTGTCCCAGCGCAAAGGGAATTCCCTCGCTCTAGGGGCCCTTTACCTCGCATTGGCCCAGGAATTGGCTCTGCCCATTCACGGTGTCAACCTGCCCAATCACTTCATTTTGGCTTACTGTGATGGAGGTCATTTGGGGGAGTTCAACGAAGATGGAGGGCCCGGAGGCGTGCTCTTCTACATCAACCCTTTCAACAAAGGCGGCATCATACATCCCGATGAGGTAAATGCATTTTTGGGGCACTTGGATTTGCCGGTTGGACAGCAAAGCTGCGGTCCATGCCACCCGATCGATGTGGTCAGGAGGCTGATCGGCAACCTGGCCTACGCATTTGAACGCGAAGAACAGTTGGAGCAGGCAGAACGGATGCGGGAGCTCCTGTTCTTTGTAGAGGGGTGTTCATCCCCTCAGCGCGCCGAGCGTGCGGAATAACACCTTTAGGTCACCCAAAAAACTGCGCTCTTGCGCGTACTGGGACTGAATCGCCATCTTCTGGGGCAGAATGTCCTGCCGGTAGCAGGTTTTGGGGTCGTCAGCCGCTTCGAGCAGGATGCCCTCGTCTTTAAAAGTCAGGGCGTCAGGTCCAGTAATTCCAGGTCGAACTTGAAGGATGCGCTGCCACTCTGGCGATGACAACTCCACGAATTCGGGCACTTCAGGACGGGGGCCGACCAGGCTCATCTCTCCTTTGATCACGTTCCACAGCTGGGGCCACTCGTCGATTCGAAACCGCCGCAGCACAGCCCCCACAGCGGTGACCCGCAGGTCTCCATCACCGGCAGTAATCGCGGCGTCACCAGGCTCTTGGGGGCGCATGGTCCTGAATTTGAGGATGGCAAACGGACGGCCAAACCGTCCGACCCGCTGTTGTCTGAACAGCACGTCGGGGCCTTGTCTGAGGCGCAGCAGGGCGGCCACAGCCAAGATGGGCAGGCCGAGCAGTATCAGCATTGCCACAGCCGCCAGAAAATCAAACGCACGCTTCATGGCGCGGTTCTGTCACGGAGTTGTGCCATGGCGCGGGTCAGCGTGTCGACCACGCGGTCGACATCGTCCAGGGTCATGTGCCTGTGAAGGGGCAAGCTGATGGCCCGGTCAAACGTGGACATGGCTTCGGGACAGTCTGAGACCTTGAACCCCCTTTCAGCATAAGCCGAGAGCATTGGGATGGGCGGGAAGTGGACGTTGGTGGCGATGTCTTCCGAAGCCAAGGCCTCCATGATGTCATCGCGAAGGGCGACCATGTCTCCTTGCAACTGGATGATGAACAGGTGATCGGCGGTGGTGCGGTCTGTGCTGCTCCGTTGCGGCAATTCGACCGCAGAAAGGCCCGAAAGTCGCTGTTCATAGCGGTCGGCCAGTTGGGTGCGGTATGCGAGGTCTTCGGGGTACCGCTTTAAGGCCACCCTGCCCATGGCAGCTTGGATGTCGGTCATGTTGCACTTGAAGCCGGGGTGGGTGACATCATAGCGCCATTGGCCCTTGCCTGTGCTGTTGTATTTGCTGGCCGCATCCTTGGATTGCCCGTGCAAGCAGTGGGACCTGAGGGTGCGGTAAACATCGCCATTGTCCAATGGCGGTGGAAGCGACAATGCTGCAGCGCCGCCCTCTGCAGTGGTGAGGTTCTTGACCGCATGAAAAGAGAACAGGGTCATGTCGGCGCAGGCCCCCACAGGATGGGCACCGCTGCGACCTCCTAAAGAGTGGGCGGCATCGGACAGCAGCAGTGGCCGGCCGAGCGCCTTTTGCATCGGGTGGTCCCCTTCAAACCCGCATTCCTTGGCCCAATCGGTCAACGCAGCCTTCCATGTCTGACAGGGCACGGGCCAGCCTCCAATGTCCACAGGCATGACCACTTTCGTGCGGGGGCTCAGCAGGGGAGCGACCTGCGCCCATGTGATGTTGAATCCGTCCCGGTGGCCGTTTTCGGGCAGATCAATGAGCACCGGCGTGGCGCCCCTGTGCAGCACCACGTTGGCGGTGGCACAGTAGGTATATGCGGGAAGGATCACTTCGTCACCAGGGCCCACACCAAACCAATCCAAGACGACACCCGCCAGTCCCGTCCACGATCCGCCACAGACCACATGAGGCGCCTCTACAAAGCGGGCAAGGTCCTTTTCAAATGCAGCAGTCTCGGGACCCGTTGTGATCCAGCCAGAACGCAAAACACGTTCTACAGCGGCAATGGTATCCTCGTCGATATAAGGCGGAGCAAATCCTATGGGGGAGGGGCGGTCCGAAGTGGCGCTTGGAACAGGCATGGGTGCGAAATTCGTTGAACGGGCTCAATTCCCGGCTCTCGGAACTATTTTCACAGAATAAAGCGCGAAATATGTGGCTCGAGAAGGACAACCGGTTGGTCAGAGAGTTTCGGTTTAAGGACTTTCAAGAAGCATTCACGTTTATGACGCGTGTGGCTTTTCTGGCAGAAAAGCATGCGCACCACCCCAGCTTTCACAATGAGTACAGCTATGTGCGCATCGAACTGCACACCCATGATGCGGGAAGGGTTGTGACCGACAAAGACCGTGATCTGGCCGACGCCATCGACGGCCTTTTACAGTAATGTGGCGGTCCAGGCGCAGCGGGGTGTATGCGCACTAGATCAAAGGTTACCCCACAAAAAAGGCCCTCGAAAGAGGGCCTTTTTGATGATGGTATGTTGCCAGAATTACTTGCCAGATGCATCTGCTGCAGGAGCAGGAGTGACGTTGGCGGAAATGGTAATGCGCGTCTGCTCAGGAACAGTGTTGGCATTGATCGTGACCGTTTTGGTCTGCTTGTTCTTCTTCCCCTTGGAGTTGAACTTGACTTCGATCTCGCCAATTTCACCTGGAGCGATGGGCTCTTTGGGACACTGTGGCACCGTGCAGCCGCAGGAGCCTTTGCAACGGTCGATGATGAGGGGGTTGTCCCCTGTGTTGGTGAACTTAAAGATGTGCGTGACCGCATCACCTTCGTCGATGGTTCCGAAGTCCCATGCGTTTTCCGCGAAGGTCATGGATGTGCTGGGACCGGTTTCCGCAGGAGCCTCGGCAGCTGCTGCCGCAGGGTCCATTTTAGCTTCAGGAGCCGCGTTTTCTGTAGCCGCCTCGTTGTTGGCTGGCGCGGTTGCTTCGCCCGTGCCTCCATTCTCGCTTGAACAGGCGACGAGCAGCATGGGAATGGCAAAGATTGCCAGGGTACGTTGAATGTTCATGATGTGGGTTGTCGTATGATGTAAAATTAACGCCTCACGGGGACGACCGTGCACAAAGGGCACAGGTTGTTCCGTGCACCGAAGTGAATTATCGATTGCCGACGCCTGAGTCCTTAAAAGTGCCGTCTTTGAGCACCTCAATTCCGCGTTGGTAAACAGGGTTAATGGGGTTGAAGACCTCGTAAAAAGTCGCAGTATCAAACATGTTGCGTCCCAAGATTGCCTTGAGCCGCAGCGAGATGGCGGGAAGGCTCGTGTTCCAATCTTCCTCCACAAAAGCAATGTCTTCTGCCTCGCCCAATGCGATCAACTTGTCGAGCAAGGCTTGGCTCACTTCATAATTCGCCACATAAGAAGCTTGGTCGGACAATGCCTTTTCCAATCCCTTGCGGTCAGCATCCACATACTCCAGTACTGCCCTGTTGAACAGGCCTTTGCGCAGCAAATCGGTGAAGTAGGTGCTGTTCATCGAAGTGTCGATGGGGACAAATACATCGGGCAGAATGCCGCCGCCGCCATACACCGTTCGGTTCATGATCAACGTTCTAAAACGCAAACTGTCCGGAAGGTCCAAGCTGTCCAAAGACATCAACTCACCTTTTTCGAAGCGTTCGTATTTCTCTCTGCGGTATGCGTCCACACCGTCCTCATAGGGCTTTTGGATGCAGCGTCCAGAAGGGGTGAAGTACTGCTGAACGGTCAGGCGCACCGCGCTGCCGTCGGGCAAGCGGACCGGCCTTTGAACAAGGCCTTTGCCAAAGGTTCTCCGTCCTACAATGAGTCCGCGGTCCCAGTCTTGAATGGCCCCACTGACAATTTCGCTGGCCGAGGCGCTGGACTCATCCACCAAGACCACCAAGCGGCCTTTTTCAAACCGTCCAGTTTCTTTGGCGATGCGGTCCTCCCTAGGGAAAGCACGTCCATCGGTGTACACGATGAGCCGGTCACCGGACAAGAACTCATCGCCCATGGCGATGGCCGTATTCAGCATGCCGCCGCCATTTCCTTGGAGGTCGAGCACCAGGTCTTTCATGCCCTCTGACTGCAGGGCATCCAAGGCATTGTTGAGCTCGGTCATGGTCTCTTTGGAGAACCGGTTGACCTTGATGTAGCCGATGCGGTTGTCGACCATGTAGGAGGCATCCACACTGTAAATCGGGATCTTGTCGCGCTCGATGTCAAAGTAAATCAACCCGTCCACCTTGCTGCGCTTGATGCCGACATCCACATGGGTGCCTTTGGGGCCTTTGAGCTTTTCCATCACCCCTTTGTTGCGGATGCCCACGCCGGCGACAATTTCACCATCCACCTCCACGATGCGGTCTCCGGAAAGGATGCCCAGCCGTTCGCTCGGTCCACCCGCGATGGTCGACACCACCATGATGGTGTCCTTCATGATGTTGAAGCGGACCCCGATGCCTTCGAATTTCCCATTGAGCGGTTCATCCGCTTGTTGCAGGTCTTCGGAAGGAATGTAGACGGAGTGAGGGTCCAGATCTTCCAGCATTCCGCGGATGGCAGTTTCTACAAGGCCGTCCAAGTCCACAGAGTCCACATACATCCTGTTCATGTAGTACAGGAGTGTATTGAATTTCTCTCCTTGATCTTGAACCGTCTTTTGGGCCGAAACTGGGGCGATGACCAGCAACATCAAGCCGATCATCATCCATGGGGCCATTGCCGATTTCATGGCGTTTTTCCTCATGCTCGCAAGATAGGGGCGAGGTTGTGCGGCTCAATCCCCGCGCAAGGGGTCAAATGCCAAAAAAATGGGTGGCCTGAACGGACGCGGTTATATTGCCCATTGAAGCCTGCGGGACGTCCGCACTTCAATACCTGCTAGACGATGTTTGATTCTTTCGCTTTGCGCGGCACCCTGTCCGCATCCCTGATCATGTTTTGCGCCGCGGTGTTGGGTCAAACAGATTCCCAGCCTTGTCCCGAACACTTGTTGACCGCGCCGGGCGATGAAGTGGTTCTTCCAGCCTTGGACCTAGACCAGGCTTGGGAACGCGCTGAAAAGGAAGCGCAGATGCTGGGCAAACACCTCTATGGCGTGGTGAAGCCCTTCGCTGCAGCCTTGGGGCCAGCACCTTGGGCAACCTCTCATGTGGTGGCTGTTCGCGTGCCAGGAGCACTGGGCGTGTCCGTTCATTTCGATGATTTCCATTTGCCGCCTGGCGCCGAAATGTGGGTCACCAATGAAGACGGTTCTTGGCAAGAGGGACCCTATGATTTCAGGGACAACGACGCCCATGGCCGTCTGGCTTCGGGAGACGTCCCAGGTGAAGCTGCAGTGCTCCGGTTGACCATGCCTGCTGGATTGGCTGAGCAGGTCCAATTGCACATCGAGGGAGCGGCGGGCTTGTTCCGTGACGTTCATGGTGCACGCGGAGGAAGTCAGCCTTGCGAAGTGGATGTGGCTTGTCCAGAAATTGTAGGTTGGGAGTGCCAGAGGGACGCCACAGTGCGGTTGTCCATCATTGAGAGCGGAGGTTCTTACCTGTGTTCTGGGGCCATGGTCAACACCACGGCATTGGACTGCCGGCAATACATGCTCACAGCGCTGCACTGTGCCAGCGAAGTGACGGATGATGAATTCGCCCTGTTCAAGGTGTACTACAACTATGAGCGCCCGGAGTGCGGGGAAGGGAATGGCTTCCTGAACCGACGGAGAACAGGGGTCATCCGCTTGGCCGATTCAGACGACATCCAAGGCAACAATTTTGACGGTTCGGATTTCCTGTTGGTCGAAGTAGAGGACGAGATTCCCTCGAGCTGGGACGTGTATTACGCAGGCTGGGATGCCAGTGGATCCGGGGCCAACAGCGGCGTGGGCATCCACCACCCATCGGGTGACGTCAAGAAGGTAAGCACCTTCACCCAGAACACTTCGAGCATCAGTTTAGGTTCGTTTGGTTCCCACTGGAGGGTGTATTGGGTTGAAACCATCACCAACCATGGTGTCACAGAAGGAGGGTCTTCTGGATCCCACCTGTTCAATGAAGAGGGGCTGTCCATCGGTACCCTCTCAGCCGGACTCTCCGCATGCACCAACAACGGCGTGGGCCAGGGAACAGGTCCCGATGAGCCCGACTATTATGGGAAGATGTCCTACCACTGGGACGACAACCCCAATCCGAGCGACGAGAAGCTCTACCTCTGGCTTGATCCGAACCAAAGTGGAGCAACGGTGCTGCATGGTGCCTATCCAGATGACGATGCGGCCGTGCCTTGCGGTCCTGCTCAAGCCTGCGAGAATGTGGCCGATGTGGCCCAAATGTCGTTGGCCAGGGACCTGCGCGTTCAGCCCAACCCAGCCCGCGATGTGATACACCTGCGTTGGCCGAGGGGCGAATGGACGGGGGCTGCGACCGTGATGGCCCGCGATGCATCGGGCCGCCTTCTCAGCAAGTCTTCTTGGTGGGGTGGTGCCACCACCCTCGAAGTCGGGGATTGGCCGAGGGGCATGGTCTTGGTGACCGTGGTGATGGCCGATGGTGCGCAGGTCACCCGGCGGGTCATTTTGGACTGATTACCTCACCCAAACCAGGTCCTCCAACTCAACGCGCGTTCGGAAATCACCGAAGGCAACGGTGGCCTTTTGGCCTTTGACAGCGAGCACTTCACCCCGTTGGCGTCCCTCTTTGAGGCGCACAGTGCTGCCTACCGCAATGCGGTCTGTGTTCTGCTTGGGCCGCTTTGATTTCTTTCGTGCTTGGGCTGCCGCTTTTTTTCGCGCTGCAGCTTCTGCTTTCTCAGTCTGTTTGGTCGCTTCTACAGACAGGTATTTGCGGATGTCCTCCAGCAGAGGCTTGTTGGCTTGACCGGAGGTAAAACGATCGATGAACTGCTGCAACTTCTTGCCCCGGACCAAGGCGTCGTTTTGGTCTTTGCCCACACGTTGAACCGACTCTTGGCGCTCTTCGAGCCGCGCTGCCCGCTCTTGGAATGAGCGCTTGGCCTCGTCCGCAGCATGCTCTGCCTTGAGCTGGCGGTCGGTCATTTTGACGTGCCGCGTTTTCTCTTTTTGCAGTGACGCGATCAGGCCATCGAGCTTCACCTTGCGCGGGTCGAGTTTCTGTTTGGCCCGGTCGATGATATCGGCAGGAATGCCATTGAGCTCAGCCACTTCAAAGGTGAAAGAGCTGCCCGGTTGTCCCAGGTCCAAGTGGTACGTGGGAGAGAGGGTGTCTGCGTCAAACAGCATGCTTCCGTTGACCGCCTCGGGCATTTGGGTCGCTCGCGTTTTGATGTTGGCATAGTGGGTGGTAATCACCCCAAAAACCTTCTGGTCGTAGAGTTCTTCAAAGAACACCTCAGCCAATGCGCCCCCGAGTTCAGGATCACTGCCCGTACCGAATTCATCCAAGAGCAACAGGCTGTTTCGGTTGGCCTCCTGCAGAAAGCCTTTCATTCTGTTGAGCCGGTAACTGTAGGTGGAGAGTTGGTTCTCAATGCTTTGGTTGTCCCCAATGTCCGTCAGGATGTGTTTGAACAAACCAAACGCACTGTCGGGGTGCACGGGGACCAACAGCCCGCTCTGAACCATCGCCTGGAGCAGCCCTACCATTTTGAGCGTGATGGATTTCCCCCCTGCATTTGGTCCGCTGATGATCAGCATCCTGCGCCCTTGGTGTAGCGTGAGGTGCTGAGGTTCAACGGGCAGATCCTTGCTGCGGTGGGCCAGCAGGAGCAAAGGGTGATGGGCCTTGAGCAAATCGATGCGCAGGTCCTTTACCACGTGGGGCATGCTGGCATCCATAGACAGGGCCAATTTGACCTTAGCTTGGATGAAGTCGAGGCGGACGAGCAGCCGCTGCTGGGCCTTGATCAGTGGGGTGTGCTTGCGAATGCGCTGGGTCAATTCCCGCAAAATGCGCACGATTTCTCTGCGCTCATCGTCGCGCAGCATCTCCAATTCGTGGTTGACCTGGTGGCAGTCTGCAGGCTCAATAAAAGTGACCGAACCCGTTTTTGAGGTGCCCAGAGCAGAGCCGCGCACCTTCCTTTTGTGGGTGCTCGCCACGGCCAGAACCCTGCGCTCGTTGAGGTAGCCTTCGGCTGTATCGGCCAACCATCCTTGCTTGCTGCAAGACCGCATGGCCTTATCAAACAGACGGTTGACCTGACGCCTTGCGGTCTGCATGGCAATGCGGATGCGCGCGAGCTCGCTGGAGGCTTGGCTTCTGACCCCGCCTTTGGGATCGAATACAGCCTCAATTTCTTTGACAATCTCCTTGTTTTCGCTCACCGTGCCCAGCATTCCGCAGAGGTGAGGGAATCCGCGCTCACGGCCGTGCAGTGCGCCCACAATGTCATTGACGAGCCGGGTACACTGTAGCACCCGCATGAAGCCGGCTTCGGTCAAGGCCGATCCCGATACTTCAAGCAGCTTGATTTCGCCGCGTATCTCCTCAAAAACAAGGGTGGGGAAGGCATATCCTTCAACGCGAATCCTCCGCAGCTCGTCGGTGGACTGCAGTGCGGCGGTCACCGAAGGCCGGTGGGCACTGGGCACCAAAGTTTGGGCCTTTCTGCGCGCGGCATCTGAAGTGCAGTAGTCTTCGAGCAGTTGCCTGATGGCGCCGAACTCGAGGTCTTCTGCGGTTTGGTTGTCAAATCCCACGGGGCCTTTCTGAGCTCCCGTCGGAGGCTTAGATGCTGCCATGTTGCAAGAAGTTGTGGGCCAGGCGGACAGCCCGTTCCGGATGACGGGCATCCACCCAATGGACGCAAGCTTGACGGTGAAACCACGTCAGCTGTCTCCGGGCGAATTGGCGGGTTGTCTCTTGTATTCTGCGCACTGCTGTATCCATATCCATGGTCCCCTCGAGTACTTCAAACAGCGGAGGGTATCCTACGGTTCTCAGGGCATTGACATGTCGCAAGTGCATCACCGCGCGGGCTTCCTCGAGCCAACCGGCTTCGACCATGTGTAAAGCCCGCTCATTGATGCGTTTGTGCAAGAACTCACGCGGCGCACCAAGGCCGATGGTCAGGGTGTCCCAAGGCCTTCCTTCGGCGCGAGACCATCCACCTGGATCGCAATGCCGGCGCTCAGTGTGCTGCTTCCTCAAAGCGGTATAGGTCTGGCCTGTGATGCGGCACACTTCCAATGCGCGGATCACCCTGTGAGGATTGGAGGGGTCCACGTTTTTGCGGTGCTCTGGGTCAAGCCTCTCGAGCTCTTCGAGCAGGGGGGACAACCCCTCTAATGCATGCTGGGCGTTCAGGTTGGCCCTCACCTGTGGATCGGCCGGTATATCGTCAAATCCTTCTTGTACGGCTTGCGTGTACAAGCCGCTGCCTCCCACCAGTATGGCCACTTGGGGCAGTCCTTGGGATGCCCGACTTTCAAAATACCCATTGAGCCAAGCCACGGCTTCTGTGGCAAACCGGCCAGAGCTGTATTCCTCATCGAGGGACAAGAAGTCTACAAAATGATGGGGCGCTTGGGCGCGTTCCTCAGGCGTAGGTTGGGCCGTTCCGATTGAAATGCCGCGATAAAACTGACGGCTATCGGCTGAAACAATCTCGGCATTCAGCGCTTTCGCGATGGCGATGGACAACCCCGTTTTGCCCACTGCAGTTGGACCTACGATCGAGATGAGCAGCGGTGCATCGCCCCGCGGTTGGATGTGGACTTGGGAGGGATTCAATACGCAGCTTCGTCCAAATCGTCCAGCGATGTGAAACTGGGACCGTCGTCTTCGTCTTCGTCGTCCTCATTGAGGTAAGCATCCAGTTCGGGATCCCCTGTGCGCAGAGGGCCATCGTCTTCGGGGGCCGCTTCCTCTGCACCATCCAACAGATCTACCTCCTTTGAGAACTGATCTGGTGCAGTGCCAAATTCTTCTGCAAGCAATGGGTATTCAGGAACCTCTCCATCCTCCATTCCCACAACTTCGACATAGAAGCACCACATTCTCAGGAAGTCGTACACATAGACCATGCGGTCGTTGTCTGCAGCGACCATCTCGCCCACTTCAACAGTGCGCATGGAAGGATAGGGGTTGCCTGCATCATCCGCCCCCATGTCCATCAAGGGGACTTCACGCCCCCGTCCCCAATCTTCATCAGATTTGAAAAACGACGCCATTTCGCCTTCGCCAAAGTCAAAGGCAGCGAGAATGCCGCGGTGCAGGTCTTCGAGTGGAGCTGACTTGCCGATGAGGATGTCCCGAAAGACGTCTTCTTCGATGTCGATGATCACGCGGAAACGGATGAGGTTCATTTTTGGTGGACTCCTAAGCCGCGAATTTATGCCATCTATGCGGCAGGCGCGTTAGTTTCGCACTCGGTCATCACCGCTGTAAGTACCCTGTCCACCATGCGCCTCCCCTTCGACTCACGTATTCTCAAGATTGCCTTGGCCGCTGCTGCCTTGGCTTATGCCATCCAATGCTTCATGACCGGATACACCGGAAGTGGCATCGGCATGGTCTTGCTGGCTGTTGTTTTTGGCTTGAGCGCGGCGCGCAGTTTGCGGATGGTGCTGGTTGCTTTTCGCATCCAGCAACAAAAAATGGACAAGGCGCGCGAAGTTTTGGCCGGGATCAATCCCAAGCATTTGTGGCCGCGCAACCGCGGGCAGTATTGGTTCTTGCAGGGCAACCTGTTGTTGGAGTCCAGCCTGACAGAAGCCGAAAAAGCCTTCCGCACTGCACTTGATGTGGGGTTAAAGCGGGACGAAGAAAAGGCTGCTGTCATGCTCAATCTGGCAGCAATACAGAGCTCAAAGCGCCGCACCAAGGAGGCCAAGGCCCTCATCGTTCAGGCCAAGCGTCTGGACAAAAAAGGCATGTTGAAGGCCGACATCCGCACCATCGAGCAGGCGATTAAGAATCCCCAGCAGGTGATGCGCCGCCGTTGATCAAAGGTTTTTGGTCAGGGCATTGGTCCGCCGGTTGACGTCCCAAGTAGGCAAGGTCTCCAGGCCTTCTGCAAAAGGGGCCTCACGTTGGAGATCTTGAATCGTGAGCAACCATTCCAGTGCCATGTCTTGGGCACGCTTGAACAGCTGTTGGTGGTGCTTGTCGTCCAATTTGGATTTGGCGAATTGCCGCTCGAAGTCCTCCATGGCGGCATGCACGGCGTAGGCAACAGGCTGAAAGGCGCGCTTGTTGGGGGCAGAGTCCATCTGCCGGGCGCACTTTTCGAGCACGTCGAACAGTACACTCCGAATCGCACGTTCTGTTTCACCCCTTGCCATGCCGTCAAAGTAGCATGGAGTTGGATGCAATCCTGCGTTGTGCGTGTCTTGTGGAAAAGAAGAAGTCAGTAAGCCAGCAGCGCGTCGAGGGCTTGGGTCAGCCGTTGACGGGGCAGGTATTCGGCCTCAAGGTTCGGGGCAAACGGAATGGGCGTGTCCAGAGACGCCACCCTCGATACGGGCGCATCGAGGTGGTGAAAACACGATTCCTGAATGCGGGCTGCAACTTCAGCGCCGATGCCGCCTGTCAGGTTGTCTTCGTGCAAGACCAACACACGACCGGCTTGGGTTGACGCTTCAAATACGGAGTCCCAATCCAAAGGAGCCAGCGTCCGCAAGTCCAAAACGCCCACCTCGCCGAGGCCTTCAGTACGGCACCGTTCGGCTTCTTCGAGGGCCCAATGAACGCCCATGCCATAGGTGACAATCAACAGATCCTTGGGAGAACCGATCAGACGTGCCTTGCCAAATGGGAGGCTGTAATCGTTGGTTGGAACCTCGCCGCTCAAGCTCCTGTAAAGGGCTTTATGTTCAAAGAACAACACAGGGTTGGGCGTGTCAAAAGACCTTGCAAGCAGTCCCTTGGCATCCGAAGGGAAGGCGGGATAAGCGATCATCAAGCCGGGCACATGGAAGAACCAGGCCTCGTTGGACTGGCTGTGGAACGGGCCGGCAGCGACCCCACCTCCAGTCGGCATGCGCACCACGACATCGGCATGCTGTCCCCACCGCCAATGAAGCTTGGCGAGGTTGTTGACGATTTGGTTGAATCCACAGGTGACGAAATCCGCAAATTGCATTTCGACCATGGCTTTCATCCCAGCAATCGAAAGGCCCAGTCCAGAGCCTATGATGGCACTTTCGCACAGCGGTGTGTTGCGCACCCGGTCTTCGCCAAACTTGGCCACAAAGCCGTCTGTCACCTTGAAGACACCGCCATAGTGGCCAATGTCTTGTCCCATTAAAACGAGGTCGTCATGGCGTTCCATTGCCGAGGACAGCCCTTCTGTAATGGCGTCGATGAACCTCAGTTCTTGCGTTTTAGATCCCGGAGCGCGCAGTGCTGGTGCGTCCCGGCGAAACAGCCGCTCTTCTTCATGTGTGGCATCAGCGACCACGTCAGGCTCAGATTCAGCGGCTTTCAATGCCGTGGCAATGGCCTTTTGAATGTCTGCTTTTCTGGCTTCGACTTCTGAAGCGGTAATGTGCTTCTTCGCGATGAGGAATTCTACATAACGGTCTACGGGATCGCGTTGCTCCCAAGCTTCGATGATGCCGTCAGGATAGTATTTGGTGCCGCTTGCTTCCTCGTGCCCCCTCCGTCTGAAAGTGTCGAACTCCAGCATGATGGGGCGGGGCTTTTGGCGGATGGAGGCTGCCGCTTTGCGCACCGTGTCATAGACTTCCAAGATGTCATTTCCGTTGACGCGGATGGCGTCCTCTTCTGGGATGCCATATCCCGCGGCTTTGTCGACGAACTGCGCACATCGGAATTGCTGGCTGCTGGGGGTAGACAAACCCCAGTGGTTGCTCTCAATGCAAAACAGCACGGGAAGCTCCCAAACACTCGCCACGTTGAGGGCTTCGTGAAAATCCCCTTCACTGGTGCCACCGTCTCCAGTAAAAACCAACGTGGCTTTGCCGCTCCCTCGGTTTTTGGAAGCAAGGGCAATGCCATCTGCGATGCCCAATTGCGGCCCCAAATGGCTGATCATTCCCACGATGTGGTGGTCCATGGAGCCAAAGTGAAAGCTGCGGTCATGTCCTTGGGTAAAGCCAGAAGCCTTGCCCTGGAATTGGGCGAAGAGTTGCGTGAGGCTCACATTTCGAGTGGTGAACACACCCAAGTTCCGGTGCATGGGAAGGATGACTTCATCTGAATCCAGAGCAGCCGCGCAGCCCACTGATATGGCCTCTTGGCCCATGCCAGAGAACCATTTGCTGATGCGCCCTTGGCGAAGCAGACTGAGCATTTTTTCCTCAATCAGCCTGGGCAGCAGGATTTGATCGAGCAGTTGAAGCATGACATCGGGGGCAATGCCGCGGTCTTCGATGTGCAATTCGGGAACCTTCGTAGGGGCCATTGCCACAAATCTAACTGCCCCTTTGTCCGCCTCGCAGCGGGAGTCGGGCGTATTTTGCCGGTGGAAATGAACAGCCCCACATCCGGACCGTCCCCAGACCCCAACGCAGCGCCGACTGCGATGGTCCGCCTTTCTCCAAAGGCGTCCAGAGATCAGGAGGCCATTGCCGCAGCATTGCGCGATCAGGGCGTTGATTGTGAGCAGTTTGTGGTTCTCAAGCGCAGTTTGGATGCCCGGCGCAGTCCCGCTGTGGCAGAGCTGATCATAGGACTCGGCGCCACGGAGGTGCAGCACGTCAAAGGAGAATGGCAAAATGTAGCCCAGGCCCAGCCTGTGGTCATCGTGGGCGCGGGCCCAGCCGGCTTGTATTGCGCTTTGAGGCTGATCGAACTCGGGTTGAAGCCCATTGTGCTCGAGCGCGGCAAGGAAGTTCGAGAGCGCAGGAGGGACCTCGTCCAACTCATCAGGCAGGGCAAGGTCGACCCCGATTCCAATTACTGTTTTGGAGAAGGCGGGGCCGGTACCTATTCAGACGGCAAACTGTACACGCGCGCCAAGAAAAGAGGCAGCTGGCGCAAGGTCTTGGGTTGGTTGGTGGAGCATGGGGCAGACCGCGACATTCTGGTGGAAACACACCCCCACATTGGCACCAATAAGTTGCCCGCAATCATCTCTGATATGCGCGAAAGGATCAAGTCTTGCGGCGGAGAGGTGCGCTTCAAATGCAAAGTCGTTGGAGTGGAAAGGGACGGCGATGGTGCTGTGAAGGGTGTGCACACGTCAGAGGGAACGGTCAGGGGTGAAGCGGTGGTGGTGGCCACAGGTCATGGAGCCAGGGACGTCTTCGAATGGATGCACGACAGCGGATTGAAGGTCGAGCGCAAGCCCTTTGCCCTCGGCGTGCGCATCGAGCACCCCCAGTCTTGGGTGAATGGGCGACAATACAAATTGCGGGGGGGAACCGCGGCCGATGAGCTGGGGTTGCCCCCTGCGGCATACGCTCTGGTGACGCAAACCGAAGGGGGCGGGGTGTTTTCTTTTTGTATGTGCCCGGGAGGGGTCATCGCACCCTGTGCCACAGAAGATGGCGAGGTGGTCACCAATGGATGGAGTCCATCAAAACGCAACAATCCCTGGGCCAACAGTGGCATCGTAACCACAGTGAGTGAAGAAGATCTAGACGCCCAAGGACACACAGGTGCATTGGGTGCCCTGGATTTTCAGCGGGCTGTGGAGCGTGCGTGCAGCCAAGCCGCGGGTGGCCACCAGCGTGCTCCAGCGCAACGGCTGGCAGATTTTGTAGCCCGCAGACCTTCGCGTGACCTTCCGCCTTGCAGTTACCTGTCGGGTTTGACTTCCGTGGACCTCACGGCTTTACTGCCGCCTTTTGTGGTGGAGCGGCTCATTGCGGGAATCCGAGATTTTGACCGGAAAATGCCCGGCTACATCCATCCCGACGCCGTTGTGGTGGCGCCTGAGAGCCGCACTTCGAGTCCCGTGCGCATGCCCCGCGACAGGACCACCCTCGAAATGGAGGGGGCATCTGGGCTTTTCCCTTGTGGCGAAGGTGCAGGCTATGCCGGGGGCATTGCTTCTGCGGCCATGGATGGCATCCGCGTCGCAGAGGCCATCTCCGCCCGGGGAACGGTCAATCCTGGTTGAGCAGGATTTCTGCCTCTGCGAGGGGGATGATTCGGCCGGAAACATCTCCCACCACAAAAGCGTCCTCAAATCCGGCCTCTTTCAGCATGGGCAAAGCTTCTCGTGCTTCTTGCGCACTGGAGAATCGCCCGTGCAGATAGCGGTGCCATCCCGTAGCGCTGCGGTGTTCAATGTCGCCCACTTGGAGCAGGCCATCCATGGCATCGACCCCCATCTTCGCTTTCAATGCTCCCAACTGGATGCGGAATGCGATTTTGGAAACGTCAAATTGGGGACTCTGCGACTGGATCTCTTCGATTTGAGCTTGAGCCGATTCAGGTTGCTCCGGTGTGCCTTCCGGCGCGTGCTCCGTCACAAACGCACCCGTGAAGCCTTGGGCGGCAATTTGAACCTGATAAGCCAATGCCTCGGATCGTTGCTCAAAAGTGGGGCTGACGATCCTCAACAATCCATCTTCACCCTTAAAACGCAGGACTTCAATTCCATGGAAAATCCCATCCAAGGCTGAGGGGTCAGGCGTCCGGTATGCTCCCAACTGCACGCGGTAGTGTCCGGGACCAGCGTCAGGTTTTGCAGCGGAGCTGACCTCCAATTCTGAGGAGGGTTCAACTTCGGGTGCGATCAATTCTGCTTCTAAGCCCGCTGAGCGAACAGCATGGGCTGCGCGTCCTGCTGCTTGAGGGTCGGCGCTGACCTTGACCTTCATCCCGTTTTCGGATTCTGTCAAATGTTCAAACGCCAGCAGTGTCTGTTGCTCTGCCAAGGTCCAACCTTTTGTGGGTGTGGGAATGTTCAAGGTGTACAGTGTACGGTCATCGGAGGTCACCTGACCGGTGACCACATCCCAGTTTGTCTTATCGGTGAGGGCATCCCCCTCTGAGCGCGCGATGGCCACTCCACGTCCATCTACATCGATGTGTGGAGAGTGAATTTCCGCGTCTTTGTAATCGGCATAGCCATCGCCATCGGAATCAATGGGGCAACCAGATGCGTCCACTTCAACACCACCTTTGGTTCCTGGGCAACGGTCATGCAGGTTGCTGATGCCGTCTCGGTCGGTGTCCATGGAAGCCAGCAGGGCGGCATCTTCCATGGAGACTCCAGGAATGGTTGGTGCTGCAGCTGGTTTTGATTTCAACCGGCCCAACCGAATCCCCAATCCAAAGAATCCACTCGCAAGGGCATCACCGGAGAGCACGCGGCCCGAAGTCTGGTCGTCCAAGGCATCGGTCAATCCGAGCCAACCGCCAATGCCCATGCGCGCCCTCACCCGAGGACTGACATCGAGTCGGACGCCGATCTGAGCCGGTATGGCCACCGAGCGGCCTGGGCCCCGCACCCCACCTGCGCGGGGTACATCGCTCTCATAGGTGTAGTCGCGCCGAAGAATGGCGGCATTCCCGCCATGGTCCCCCGCTTCGTCTCGGTCCCGCAAGGTCCCGTCTGACCACAGATGGTATTGGCGTCCAAAAGCGTCCTCGAGGTCCTGTTTCATCACATGGTCGACGTGGGACAGTCCCACACCTATAAAGGGTTGAAAACCTTTGGAAATGCTGGCGAACCGTGTGTGGGCATCCCGCCTTGTTCCCGCAGCTTCCCAGACCCAGTTGACCATCACGGTCCCAGATTGAACTTCAGTTTTCCAACCGCGCATGGCACCATCATCCATCACAATGGCGCTCCGCCCCGCTTTCATTTCGATTTCCCAAGGGCCATTGAGGGTGGTTTGAATGGTCAATGCTTGACCATACCCCGTATTGCCCAAGTTGTGGGTTCCATAGGATTGATGCCGTTCAGTGTGCAAGGCCACGGGTCCCATCTGCCAGCCGGCATGGACACCAGCACTCTGATGGCCAGCTTGCTGCTGCGATGTGGATTGGCCCAAAGCCGATTGAGGCAGCATGGAAGCGACCGTAAAAAGAACCAGCAGGAGGCGGTGCCAAAATCCAAAGGAGGAGGGAGGGGAGAGGATAAACATGAGGCGGTATTCACGCCCCTTACGCAAGGCAGGCTCCGAAGGTTACCGCTGTCCAGATGCGCGTCTCTCCGCACCGATGTTATGGGCCAATTGCAGGCCAATGCCACACCCCATGGCCACCCCCATACCACCCATCCTTACGGCATGGTGCAAACCTGGTGCGGTGGCTCCCAGCAGCGGCTCCCTTTCGGTTCCCACACCCAGCCAACCGGTCCAACGGTGAGATATAGACGCCAAGGGGCCCAGCCAGCGCTCTGCTGCCGATTCCAAAAGGGCGTCCCAACGGGCTTCAGCCGCCGCGTCTCGGCTGGGAAATGGCGGCAATTCAATTCCGAAATGCCGGCCACCACCAAACAAGACTTGGCCATCGGGCAAAGTTCGGAAATACAGGTATCCGTCTTCGATGTGGTAAGGTCCAGGTGGGGGTGTTTCACGCGGCCGAACCACCAAAACCCGGTTGGGCGCAGGTTTTACTTCGGCCTCTGGCAGGATCACCTTGGCAAAACCATTGGTGCAAATGGCGATGCTTGTGCTCTTGAGTGTGCCCCGAGACGTGACGATACGCCAGGGGTCAGATGGGCCATCAGGGGACTCCACGGCGGATACAGTGCAGCCATTTAGACATTGGACATCCGCAACCTGCAACGCCTTGTGAAAAGCGCTGACCATGCGTCCCGTGTGCAACATGCCCTCCCAAGGCAAATGAACGGCTGCATGGGCGCCGAAATGAGCCGCCCGATTGGGACTGTGCACCAAAGCCGGAACAGACGCTGCATGCGGGGCCAATGGACCCAAAATGGACGCCATCAGCGGCTGGACCGCTGCATTCAATTCAGGAAGGGCTTCGCGCACCTTTTCGCCGCGCGCCACGCCCGCTGATGTCCGGTCAAACAACTCCCATCCTCCCGACCATTCAAAGCCCAGGGCCTCCATTCCAAGCAGCTCGATCAAAGTACGCAGGCCCTCGGCACGCATGCGGATCAGTTCCAGCCAGCGGGAGGAGCCCAAGCCATCGAGATCATCAAGCCACTCCCCTGGACCACCAAAGCAAGCAAAGCCCGCATTGCGCGTAGTGCCGCCTTCTCCGAGTACATCGCGCTCGACGATGCGCACCCGTTTATTGGGGTACATGGCCTTGTAATGAAGCGCGGTACTCATGCCTACAATGCCCGAACCGATGACCGTCAAGTCGGCCGGAGCGAGCAAATGTTCACTTTCCCAGTATCCTATGGGCATACTTTTGCGTAAGACAGTCTATTGAAGTCTTCAGTAGTCGGATGGTTTTTCCGTACTTCGAAGAAGGCAGACCTGTAAGCAACAAAGATGGCGAAGAAGCCCAGCATCCTCAGAATTCAAACCCTACGGTGGACGGCACTGTTGTCTTTGATGTTGCCATTGCTGCTGTTTTCGCAGAATGGGATCGAAGTCGACGGGACGGTGCGCGACAAAGACTCCAACCGCAAATTGGCCGAGGTCCAGGTCGAAGTGCTGCGCAATGGAGAGCCTTATGATGCTGTCTCCACATTGTCCAGTGGCAAATACAGCCTCTCACTGGACCACGGTTCGGACTATGAGCTGCGGTTCACTTTTGGAGACTTGAGTCCGCGCAGGGTGGAACTCCAAACGTCGAGCATCCCCGAAGAGTTTAGAGAACGTCCTTTTTATCTGACGGTAGAAATGAGCATGTTCGAAATCCCGCCGGGGTTCGACGAAAGCCTGCTGGATGAGCCGATTGGAAAAGTGGCTTTCGACCCGTCAAAAGAGCAACTTTCATGGGACCTGCCGTACACAGCGCGCATGCAGTCTAGGATTGACGATGCACTCGAGGAAGCTTCGGATGGAGGCGGTGAGGAAACATCCAACAAAGAATATAACGAGCACATGCGCAAGGCCGAAGTCGAATTCGGCAGAGAGCGTTGGGCGCAGAGCATCAATTGGATCGACAGGGCATTGACCGCACTTCCGGGAGATGCACGGGCGGAAAGCATGCTCGCCGAAGCCCAAGAAAAGATGGCCGCTGCCGAAGAAGAAGCAGAGGCAAGGAGGGAGTACGATGCGCAAATGCGAGAGGGAAAGATGGCCTTGCGCAAAGAAGATTGGGGTACAGCTACGGGCGCATTCGAAGCGGCCAGTGCCTTGTTACCTGGCGAACAAGAGCCCCGAGATTTATTGGCTGAGATAGAAGCCGCTACAGCCGGCTCTGCATCAGAGGATGATGGCATCGATGAGGCCTATGAGACGGCCATGGCGGAAGGTCAAGCGGCCTTTGGTCAGCAGAAGTGGGATGAAGCCAAGGCGGCTTTTGAAAAGGCCTCCGACCTGAAACCAGCCGAACGCGCACCCAAAGACCAGCTCGCAGAAATACGCCGATTGAGGAAGTCAGAAGATGCTGAATTGGCCGAAAATGAGCGGCGCCTGAAGCAATATGAAGAGCTCATAGAGCGAGCCGACCGCAACTTTGACAGCCAAGATTTTGTCCGTGCCAAGTCCCTCTATGATGAGGCTTCACAGGTTATGCCAGATGAGGTCTACCCCCGCATGCGGGCCGCGGAGTCCGAAAGCAGAATCGTCCCATTGGGAGACGATGGAGCTGAAGAGGTAGCAGACATCCCTGAAGACGATGGAGACGCCTTGAACCGGGAGTATGAGGACCAGGTTCGACGGGGGGATGAGGCCTTTGATGCAGAAGATTGGTCAACAGCTGAAGCAGCGTATACCGCAGCTTTGGAGTTGCGTCCCGATGAGCGTTACCCCAAAAACAGGCTGCGCCGTTTATCTGGCATGCAGACCGAAGAGACGGCAGAGAACCTGGACCTTGAAATGGACCGCGATGCCTTGCTTGCAGAAAACGAGGCGAATGAGCAGGCCCTGGCCGATGCAACCGCTGCCATGGAGTTGGAGCAAGCGCAAATTTTGGAAGAAGAACGGTTAGAGGCACTGGAGTTGGAGTCGCGAAAGGTTGAAAAGCAAAAAGCGGCATCAGAGGCAGGCCGTGACAGGAGCCGCAACTATGTCTTGGCCCTTCAAAATGTGGAGGAAGACGATGCGGAAGCTTATTACCGCGACGCCCTGGAGTCAGAAATTCGGGCGAGGGGGTTGGCGGTCTATGCCCGCGTTGAACGGCAAGAGGAGTTGAGTGAAGTTTGGCTCAGCAACAGTGATACGCGCCGACAATCTTCGTTTGCGGATGTGCAAGAGAAGACCGAGTCACAAGCTGAGTTAGAGGTCGCTGTTTCCAGATACCGCACAGACCGGGTATCTGATTTAGAAATGCGCACCGCCCGTCACACCGAGCAAGAGTTGGACTGGGAGGCCAAAGGCGATGCAGGTCGCCGCGACCGCTTTATTTCTCTCACCCGAAAGGACAAGCAGAACCGCAAAAACTTGGCCGACCGCACCAAGCGTTATGCTGTTTTTGTGGATTCATTGGACCGCATGCTCGATGCCTATGCGGATTTCAACCGCGACTTGCGGCTGGCCTCCGTGGATGCCCGCATCATGCGCTTCGAAGAAATCGAACGAAGGGTTGCTCAGCACAAAAGGGTTGGCGAAGGTGAAGCCATTCGTCGATTGGGACGCTGGTCTGATGTTCAGGCTGCAGAGAGAGAAGACCTTCAGGCCAAAGTCTTTGCCGCTGGCGAGGCCTCTATCCGATCTGCTGCTGCTTTGCGGAAAGTCCAAAGCAAGGAGGCTGGAAGTGCCCCAACACCAGAAGATTACCGCGAAGTTCCCGCCAAGGAAGGGATTCGCCAGGGGGTCGAAGAACGCAGCTATGAAGAGGGCAATGCCCTCATCATAGAGCGAACCGTCCGCGTCGAAAATGAAGTCAATGTCTACCGCAAGACAGTGGCCAAGCACGGCGTGTATTACTTCAAAAACAACCGCTCCATCACCCATGACATTTGGGTTTTGGAAACCTTCGAAATCGCGGACTAATCAGGGTCATTCCCTGCGTTTTTTACCTTCTTCACCGCATTCTTTAGGCGAAATGGGCGCCATGTCTATGGCCGCAATGGGACAATTCTGCTCGCCGTTTGGATTCCAAGCCCAAAGTCCACTTTGAATTTGCGGCCAACCAGATGGCCAATCCCAGCTCTGGCCATTGATCACCCAGTCCAACCCTCCTCCATTGCAAGGGGTGTTGATGGATCCTGTCGCCCAACCGGAGTAGGGTTGGCCAAAATGGTTCGCCCCTCCGGCCAGTTCCGGAAATGGAGCTTGCAGGAACTTGAGGTGCACGTCGTTGTCTTCAAAAAGGTTCCACCCACCTCCACCTTCAGGTCGCATCACGATGAGGGCTTTGTTGGCCACCATGCCGATATCATTCGAGGCAAAAGCATTGCACGCCAACTCTAGTCGGGCCGAATGGGCGACCAATCCCATGGCGTGGCCATTAAAAGAGCACGCTTCCAGCCTCAGGCGCCCGGGGCCGCGGGCGGTCAATCCTGTATGCGCTCCTTCAAAGCGAGAATTTTCGATGAGGTGAGCAGGCTCATCGCCCAATGCGGCGTGCACGACAGGGTGGTCTAAGAATGCACAAAAACGCCACCGCACCTTGTCATGGGCAAGCTGGGTCGAGCCTCCAATAAAAGAGCTGTGCTCCATCCTGCATTCTCCTTGCCCATGCTTTAGATGAACGGATGAGCCTTGATGATCCTGCAGCCATAAGGGACCAGAGACGTGAACCGAATCCCCTTCACTGCCGGTCCATCGGGTGTCGTCAAACCGAACGACCTCCGACAAGCTGGATTTCCAAAACGCACCGCCGAGGAGGCGGAGCCCTGAGCGGTCTTGGTGCCAGCTGCCTAGCCCCTCAATCTCGACCACGGCGCCGGCTTGGATACCCCAGTGCGTTTCATCCTCGAGGGCATGCAAAGACACGGAAGCATCGGCTTGCAGTGCAAAGTGACACTGAGAATGGGTCCAAATCCTGGACTGAGGGGAAAGGTGATGCTGCCAAAGGCCATTTTCGGACAAAGTCACATCCGCATCGAGGTAGAATTCGCTTGAGCTGGCCTGCGTCCATGTGTTGTGTCCATGGGATAGGATGATGCTCCCTGGCAGCGCCCTCACCGCAGAGTGGCCCCTTTGGTCTATGATGCCGCCAGAAATCTGAAGGGTTGCGCCGGACTCAATCACGAGTTCGCTGCCGGGATGCAGGGTGAGTTTCCCCTCTATGTAAAGGGTGCTTCCCGATCGCACGGTGAGCTGAGCAGTGGCCATGTCCGATGCAGAACCACCGCCCAATTCTAGGATGGCATCGGGGGCGACAGAGAGGGAGCCAGGGCAGGGCTGTAGCTCAAATGCTCCATGAGAGCTCGCCGCTGCTGCAGCGGCACCGAATTCTGGGGCTGCCGATTGCAGACAAAGCCTGTTCAGCACATTCAGCGGGGGTAAGAACCAGTCACCGGAGGCATTGAGGACAACGTCTCCATCTAAGTCACCCGGCGCAAGCGGGCACTCGGTGAAATCAAGTTGTTCCAGGACGAATTGCATGTTGGCGGGATTGACCTCGCTGTGCGGCTCGTTGTTTTCACCGAAATGAATGCCGTCAAACGGCGAGCCCTCGGCCAATTGTTCTGCTGTCAGGCCATTCCACGGGGGCGATACCCCCAAGGCGCTGGCCGTTGGAATAAAACTGTGGAGGGACTGGTAATCTCCGGAGGCAATGCCGGGGATTTGAAGCGGCCAAGGCAAGTCCATTTCCTCAAGGGCCTCATTGAATGCCTCAACAAATTGACGCAATGAGGGCCTTGTTCCACCCGGCAAAACATCCAAGGAGCCGCCCCAAATTCCGGTGCCCACGGGGTCATGACCGGCGCTCAAGTCGAGCGGCCAGGGCCAACCGCTGCCAGAAGGCACCTCGAGCAAGCTGGTCACAGGGAGTGAAGGCGAGGCCAGAGGATGCGCAGAGGAGCCCGGGTCCGCGTAAATTTCAAGGTCCAACAGCCCGCCAATGTCACCGGTGACCTCAGAGGACAAAATGGCGTGCTCGAAATCCAAGAGGGGTTGATTCTGGTCAGCCACGGGCCCCAGAGCCCCATTGGCAATGCCGATGTTGCGGCACCGTTGTGGCCACCCCAATGCATCCAGGCTGTCTTGGTAATGCACCCTCGGGTAGAGGGGCAGCATTTGCTTCAGAAGCAACTGTCGGGCAGCAGGGGCGGACAATGCATCAGAAAGCGTTCCGACCGACCCGTTGTTGGAGGTGAGGGCATCAATGATTTGCTGAAGGCCAATGGGGATGTTGGCTCCAAGGTGCGGGCTGTCCAAACTCAGGTAAAGTTGGGCGCAATGCGGTTCACCTGCGTTCTCCATCAGGCGAAGTGCGATTCGGGCGATTTGCCCTCCCATGCTGGCTCCACTGAGGACAATGGGTCGGACGTCTGTTTTAAAGGCATCGAGGTGGACGAGGATGTCCGCCAGCAGCTCGGCATTGGCAAAAATGTCGCCCGCCCCCGCTTCAAAGTCGACCAGAATGGGATGAAACCCCCGTTCCATCAGCGAGTCTATGAGGACAGGCATATTGGCCATCATGGGGTAATGTTCCAGAGAACAGCCGTTGAAAGCCGACCAACCAAAATCGCCGAGGCGAAGTTCAGAATTGGGGCCATTCAGGCCAAAGTCAATGCCTTCGACGAAGACAAAAGGCCGCCCCAAATCGGGGGAGCCCATGTCCATCATATATACGTTGGCTGCGCGCGTTCCCGAACCTGTGACGGCGACATGTCGAAAGGGCAAAGCCGGGTATGACAACCATGGAGGTGTCAAGGGCGGGGGGGCAGGGCAGGACTGGCCGAACATGGGGTTGGGCATCGCCAGAAGGATGACCAGAAAGAAGCGCAGGTGAAAGTGGGTGTAGGAAAAATTCATGGGGCACGTTTTTACGGGCTCTCCCTGCTCCGCGCTGTACCGTGATGTGGATGGTGCAATCCCTCATAAAGCAAGGATGGTGGGGAATTCGTGAAAACTGATGGCGCCGATGAACCCTTCATGGGCGAACACAAACGCGCCGGGGCCTATTTTCACGGCATGCAGGAGAAGGGACTTGGGACGTTTGCCGTTTTCATGACGGCCATCTCGACCATTCTTGGTGCCATCTTGTTTCTGCGTTTTGGATTTGCAGTGGCGCACGTCGGGTTGCTTTGGACCATGGCGATCATCGTTCTGGGCCATTTGGTGACCATCCCCACCGCCCTTGCTGTGGCCGAGATTGCGACCAATCAGAAAGTAGAAGGCGGAGGGGCATACTACATGATCAGCCGCTCTTTTGGTTTGTCCATCGGAGGTGCGATCGGCATCGCCCTCTTTCTGAGCCAAGCCATCAGCGTGGCTTTCTATATCATTGCTTTTACCGTATCCACCCGGGATTTGCTGGGATGGCTCGAGGCGAGCAGGGGCATTGTCATCGCGCCCTG
>CBFHUP010000008.1:0-54919 GCA_965659115.1 uncultured Flavobacteriales bacterium
AACGGCCAGAAATCGGACCGTGTAGGGAAGGATGTCCTTGGCGGCCAAGCCGGTGATGCCCAAGAGCGGCAGTGCCCAAAAGGGCTGCAGCATGTTGGTGAGTTCGTCGCCATAGGCCATGGCTAAAATGGTGCGGTCCAGCGGGACGCCGAGGTCCAGTGCCGCGCGGATCAGCAACGGGCCCTGCACCGCCCATTGACCGCCACCGCTGGGCACGAAAACATTGACTATGCCCGCTGAAAGCACCGTCCACAATTCGAAAGTCTCGGGGGTGGAGAGGCGCACCATGGCCATGGAGAGGGCCTCCACAAGGCCGGTTCCCGACATGATGCCCATGATGCCGAAGTAAAGGGGGAACTGGATGAGAATGCCAGAGGTGCCGCCAATGGCAGCGTCAATGGCCGTGAGAAAGCGCTGAAGGCTGCCGTGAAGCAGGAATGCGAGGCCCAATAGTGTTTGATTGGTCCAGTCGGGGTCAATGAAGCCGAGGCGGGCAGCATCGGGATGAAACACAGCCGTTCGGAAGGCAAGGGCGAGCAGAATGGTGCCGAAGAGGGTGGGGAGAATGCGGAGGTGCCCGGCAATGTGCCCTTTCCTTTCGGTGGTCATGGTGGTGGGCAAACTTGGACCCTGATGCCCCGACTGGTCCAATTTGCGCCCGAGGAAGAAGGCCGTGGCGACCGCAGCCAGGACGAGGGCCCCTGTCATCATGAAGTTATGGCCTGAGAAAACGGTGAGGCCCAAAGGCAGGGTGTCCGGCAAGAGGTTTGGAGCAATGCCTGCAATCTCTGCGAGGTCAGCCAGGTGCCCTTTCTCCGCCACTTTGATGGGGGCCGAGCCACTCAGTCCGCCGTGCCATACCATGAGGCCGCTGTAACCGGCTGCCCCAATGAGTCCATAGTGAAGCGGGAGGCCTTGTGATTTGGCGCGCTCTCCTACTTTCCTGGCCAACACTGCTCCGACGATCAGGCCGAGTCCCCAGTTGATCCAGCCAGCAAGGCAGGCCACCAATGCAACTGTTGCAGCGGCCTTGGCATTGGTGGTGCCAGCGAGGGCCACTGCCTTACCGATGATGCGGTCGACAGCAGGGGTCAGAGCAAGGGCATGACCCAGGACCAGCATGAAGGCAGCCTGAAAGGCGAAAACCAGCAGCGGACGGTTCCACAAGCCATCCCGCCACGAGGTCGCAATGGTCTCGGGGTTTGCGCCCAAAAACAGCGCCGCCACCGCCGTGACGGCTGTAAGACCGAGGGCGATGGCGAGCGGTGAAGGAACCCAAGCGAAACGGTCCGCTTCGGGTTGACTTTGAGGAGCCGCGTTCATGCGGCGGCCGTCAGAATGGGAGGTCGTCGTCGGAAGCCGCTGGCGTTCCTGGGTTAAACGCTGGGGCAGCAGGGATATCCGCAGTTGCTGCTTCAGGTTGCGCCTGTCCGCCGTCGCCGCCAGCAGGAGCTTCAGCTCCCATTTTCTCTACGCGCCATGCGTTCAAATCGACATAGTAGCGGTCGTTGTATTCACGTCCGCGGACGTCGAATTTGACCAGCACTTGGTCGCCTTCTTTGATTTGACCCAGTTGGTCAGACTTCTCCTTCAATGCGGAGAACTTCACGTCGGAGGGGTACTGCTCGGCAGTGGTCACCACGAACTCGCGCTTGTAGAACTCGCTCGTGTCGGACTTCCAAACGTCGAACAGACGCTTGACAGTCCCTTTCATCTCATAACTCATGCTGCAAATATCGTCCCTGCAACCGTCAACCTGGGTTGTACGCAAGCAAGGTCATCCACGCCCCGTCCACATCGGCCTGTTCAAGGCGACGTCCGGCCTCTTCAAACAGGGCTTTTTCCAATGCGGCTGCATCGTCTTCGTGTTCCATGAACAGGTCAGAAAGCTCGAGCAGTTTGTGCTCATTCACGTCGGTTTCATCGGGCAAAGCATGGGCGGACCCGAGCAAGGCCTGCTGGTTGGCGTTGAGCATGCCGGAATTGCGAATTTCTGCGGGGATCGCATCGACTCCGATTCCAAGTCCGCCGACGGCAGGTTTGGGGAGTTCAAACAAGGCGTCGCCTGAGGCCCGCACATAGTAATTCCCTCCGCATCGGCCGACCAGGTCTAAAGCATGGGCTTCGGGCTTGCCTTGGGCGTCCAGCACATCTTCTGCGATGTGCACGCGCAGAACCTGACACACGAGCATGTGGCCTGCACCAGGACCCTGCCCCAACTCTACGATCTGGGTCACTTTGCATTCAAAAGCCACGGGGGCCTCCGCAACCCTTGGCGGAGAAACGACTTCGGAGTCTGCTGGGGTGAATCCCGCCTTGGCAAATTCGTCGACGTCAGAAGGATAATCGCTGCTGCTCAATGAGGCCCCTTGCACCATGTCGTGGTCCACGAGGTTGACCACGATTTCCATATTCTCCCGGGCATTGGCCAAGGTGTCCTTGACGGTGCCATCTCGACCCCTCAGTGTGGGACCGACCACCATGACTGGAGGGTCAATCGAAAAAACATTGAAGTAGCTAAAGGGCGCAAGGTTGCGGTTGCCTTGGGCATCCACAGTACTGGCCAGTGCAATGGGCCTGGGGGCAATGGTGCCCACCAGCATGCCGTAACGTTCCTTGACCGGAAAGTCGGACGGATCCAACGTCCGCATGGTGCGCCTCTTGCTCATCCGTTCTGGATCTGATTTCCTTTGGATTCTACCGCTTCGACCGTATCCATGACCTTGGCGCGGAGTCCTTCAGCATAGGCGTCGAGGCGCGCTGCCAGTGCTGCATCAGATGAAGAGAGGATGCGCGCCGCAAGGAGTCCGGCATTCCGCCCTCCGTCCAGTGCGACGGTGGCTACAGGAATTCCAGAGGGCATTTGAAGGATGCTCAAAATGCTGTCCCAACCGTCGATGCTGTTGCTGCTCTTGACGGGGACACCCACGACAGGGAGGCTTGTCAGGGAAGCGACCATCCCTGGAAGGTGGGCTGCTCCTCCTGCTCCAGCGACGATGACACCGATGCCCCGTCCCCTCGCTTCGCGGGCATATTCCACCATGCGGTCAGGCGTGCGGTGCGCACTCACCACCGTCATCTCGTGTTGGACGCCGAGCGCAGTCAGGATTTCGGCGGTTTGTTCTAGAACGGGCAAGTCACTTTTACTGCCCATGATGATGCCCACTTTCATGGGGCAAAGATACGGGAGGCCTTCCGGCTGAGCCCGATCAAGGGTGCATGATGGAGATCACACAGGCTGTCAGAAGGCAGGCTGTTGTTCCCGCGATCAGGGCCTTGAATCCAAGCCTGGCCAATTCCCCTCTGCGCGAGGGCGCCAGCACTCCAATGCCACCGACTTGGATGCCGATGGAGGCGAAGTTGGCAAAACCGCAAAGGATATAGGTCGCAATCAGAACGCTCCGTTCGCTCATGCTGCTCTTGAGTTTACCCAAGGTCTCGTAAGCATAGAATTCGTTGATGACGGTCTTTTCGCCCAACAGCTGTCCCACTTTAAGGATGTCTTCTGAAGCCACGCCAACCAGCCACGCAATGGGCGCACCGATGTAGCCCAAGATGCACTCCATGCTCAGCGTTTGGAAAGAGGAGTTCGCCGCCAGAAAATCATTGGCGCCTGTCCATCCACCCACCCAGCCGAGCAGGTCATTGAACATGTAGACAAAAGCAGTAAAAACCAGCAGCATCACGCCCACATTGGCCGCCAGGGACAAGCCGTCCCGGGTGCCGTTGGTGATGGCCTCGAGGAAATTAGAAGCACTGGATTTCACGATTTTGGCGTCACCAGCAATCTGGGGCTCCGTCTCGGGCACCAGCAGCTTGGCCGCAGCCACTGCAGCAGGTGCAGAAATCAGCGATGCTGTGAGCAGGTGGGTGGCGAAATAAGCTTGGGTTTCGGGATCTGTGCCGCCCAAAATGCCGACATAGGCGGCGAAGACGGAGCCTGCGATGGTCGCCATGCCACCCGTCATGACGAGCATGAGTTCAGAGCGGCTCATTCGGTCGAGGTAGGGGCGAATCAACAGCGGACTCTCCGTTTGTCCCAAGAAGACGTTGCCGGCCACCGACAGGCTCTCTCTGCCAGTGAGTCGAAGGGTATGTCGCATCACCCAAGCGAATCCTCGAATAAAAAAGGACAACAAACCGAGGTGGTGGAGCAGTGCACTCAACGCACTAAAAAAGACAATGGTGGCGAGGATTCGAAAGGCAAAGTTTTCGAGGTAGGGCCCCACCTGACCGTCCGAAAACCGCCCCAATAGAAAGTCCGTTCCATCCCAAGTATATCCAATGATTTGCACGAAAGTCTCGGCAATCCAGCGGAATGCGCCGCGGATAAAGGGCACCTTGAGCACCAAGAACGCCATGATGAATTGAAGGGCGAGGGCACCTATGATGGTGCGCCATGCCACGGATTTTCGGGCTGAAGAAAACAACCACAGCAATGCCGTGAAGACAAGGATTCCTAGAATGGCTCGCATTATTTGCCGCTTCGGCTTTCAATTTCGTCGCGCAGCTTGCCTGCCCGCTCATATTCCTCTTCCCGCAGTGCACGGTCCAATTCTTTCTTCAGCTCCTCGAGTTTGAGGGTGCTGAAGTTTTCCTCGGAGTCCGCGGATTCTGCGGGGTCCTCCAATCCAAAGGGATCCTCTGGATTTTCCTCCGGCATGGGCTTCACTTCTTCTTCTCCTTCCGGCGGAATGCCGGCCACTTTGAGCACTTTTTCCAGGCAGTAAATGGGGCAGCCAAAACGCACCGCCAATGCCACAGCGTCGGAGGTCCGGGCATCAATGGTCTCCTCATTCTTGTCGCCGCCGCAAACCAGGCGTGCGAAGTAAATGCCCTCGACCAGATCGTAAATGACCACCTCTTTCAGTTCGATGTCAAAGGCCTGACACAGGCTGCTGAACAGGTCGTGGGTCAAGGGCCTGCTCGGGGTCATTTTTTCCATCTTGAGGGCGATGGATTGTGCTTCGTGCATGCCGATCACAATGGGCAGCTTGCGCTTGCCCTCCACTTCTTCGAGTACCAAGTTGTAGGCGCCTGTTGTGGCGCCACTCGGCCGGATATCGAATATCGAAAGCAGGGATTTCTTCATGACTGAATGGCGCTCGCCGTCAAGGTAGTGGTTTCAATCAGAGCGCCTTAAACGCTGCAGTGAGTTTGGGCACCACATCGAAGGCGTCGCCAACAATCCCATAATCTGCCGCTTTGAAGAAAGGCGCCTCCGGGTCCTTGTTGACAACGACAATCACTTTGGAGCCATTGACACCGGCCAGGTGCTGAATGGCACCAGAAATTCCAATGGCGATGTACAGGTTCGGACGGATGGCGATTCCCGTTTGGCCCACGTGTTCGTGATGAGGGCGCCAACCGATATCGGAAACCGGTCGAGAGCACGCCGTTGTGGCTCCCACTGCATCGGCAAGGTCTTCAATCAAGCCCCAGTTTTCTGGGCCTTTCATTCCCCTACCCGCGGAGACGACAAGCTCAGCTTCTGGCAGGGGTGCCCGACCTCCGCTGCTGGGTGAAGCCGCTTCGAGGATGGTCACTTTGCGCTCACCGAGGTCAGCATTGAAGGCTTCGCAAGTAGCAGTTCCCCCTGCAGGATCTGGCATGCCGATGGCATTCGGGGTGGTGGTGATCACCAACTTGTCTGTGTTGCCTTTGATTTGAGCGGTGGCTTTTCCGCTGAAAACATTGCGGGTGTAGCTGTTTCCTTCAGGAGCAGAAGTAACGCCGGCAATGAGTCCAGCGCCCAACCGCACAGCAACACGGCCTGCGACAGCCTTGCCGAGGTGGTCTTGGGCGCAGACGACAACGGCAGCCTCTTCTTGCTGGGCTGCTGCCGTTACAAGGCGGCCGAGCTGACTGTCGTCCAAATCCCCTGCGCCTTGCAGCACGCGGCTGATTCCAACGGCTCCCAGGCCGCCGTCTCCGGACAGTTCACCAGATACTACGGCCACCGTTTCGCCAATTTTCGCGGCGAATCCAGCGGCTTCGAGGCTGGCCTTGGTGGCCTGACCTCCTTTGGTTTGGATGAATGCGATGCACTTCATGATTTCTTCGCTTTCAGAATTCAGATGACTTTGGCCTCCTCACGCAGAAGGCGAACGAGTTCGGCGGGGTTGTCCGCATCGACCAATTTCACGCCGGCCTTTTCTTCTGGCAGCGCGAAACGCTCGATGCTGGTGGAGGGGGAAGCTCCTTGGGCCGCCAAGACTTGCAGCGGCTTGCTGCGCGCAGCCATGATGCCGCGCATGTTGGGGATGCGTTGCTCGGCCATCCCTTTGGCTGCACTCAACACGAAGGTGCCATTGACCGATATCTTTTCGATGCCCTGGGCTGTTTCGCGGGTCAAGACCGCTTGGCCGTCGGCATAATCCAAGGACGTCGCCAAAGCGATGCATGGCACGTCGAGGTGCTCGGCAATCATGGCCGGCACTGCGCTGCTGTTGTGGTCTATGGTTTCCTTGCCGCACAGGATGGCATCAAAGGACTGGCCCTTGGCAAAGGCCGCAATTTCTGCTGCGACCTGCATGGCGTCTTGTGGCGCTGCATCGATGCGCACAGCTTCATGGGCCCCAATGGCCAAAGCCTTGCGCAGGATCGGGTCGCAGTCTGCACCACCCACGGCAGCAATGACCACTTTGCCTCCTTGGGCTTCCACGATTTCAAGGGCCCTCACCAGTGCGTACCACTCGTCATAGGGGTTGACAATAAACTGAACCCCTTCTTCATTGAAGCGGGTGTCCCCATCGGTAAACGCGATGCGCGTCGTGGTGTCTGGGGCTTTGCTGATGCAGACTAGAAATTCCATGCCTTGTGCGGTAAATGCGAGGGAGCAAAAATCGTCTCTCGAGGACGCGAAGTTAATCCCGGATGCCCTGCCAATTCGAAAGGGGTTCATACATGCTTTTCACGCCGTAACTTTGCGCCCCTTAAACGAAACAGCTGACCATCATGCGTACCATCCAATTCCGTGAAGCGGTGTGCGAGGCCATGAGCGAGGAAATGCGGCGAGATGACCGCGTATTCCTGCTTGGCGAAGAAGTAGCCGAATACAACGGCGCCTATAAAGCATCCAAGGGGATGCTCGAAGAATTCGGTCCTGAACGCGTTATCGATACGCCAATCGCCGAGCTTGGTTTTAGCGCCATCGCCGTAGGAGCGGCCATGAACGGCTTGCGCCCCATCGTCGAGTATATGACGTGGAACTTCGCCGTTTTGGCCAGTGATCAAATCATCAACCACGCCAGCAAAATGCTGCAGATGAGCGGTGGCCAATTCAGTTGTCCCATGGTGTTCCGCGGTCCCAATGGACAGGCAGGTCAGTTGGGAGCAACGCACAGCCAAGCCTACGAGAGCCTGTACGCCAGTATGCCCGGTTTGAAAGTCGTAACCCCCTTCACCCCATACGAGGCCAAGGGTCTCCTCAAAGCAGCGATCCGCGATGAGGACCCCGTGCTCGTGATGGAGTCCGAGAAGATGTACGGCGACAAAGGGGAGATTCCAGAGGGAGAGTTCTTGGTGCCCATTGGAAAAGCCAACGTCCGACGCTCGGGTTCAGATTGCACAATCGTGAGCTTTGGAAAAATCCTGAAGACGGTGCATGCGGCTGCAGATGAGCTCGTCAAGGAGGGCATCGAAGTCGAAATCATCGACCTCCGGACCATTCGCCCGCTCGACCTCGAAACCATCGTAGAGAGCGTCAAGAAGACAGGTCGCCTTGTGGTTGTAGAGGAAAGCTTCCCGGTGGCATCCATCGCTTCTGAAATCAGCTACCGCATTCAGCGCCATGCTTTCGATTACCTCGATGCGCCGATTCGCCGCATTTGTCAATCCGATACCCCCTTTGCCTTTTCTACTTCCTTGATTGAGGAAGCCCTTCCCCAAGTCGCCGACATTGTGCGTACTGTCAAGGAAGTCAATTACGTGGCGTAAGAATAATTTTATCTTCGCGTCCCGAAACACCTGAACCTGCCGAATGCTCGGCACCAATTCTTCTACATGCTAGACACGATCCTTTACCTCGTGCCCGCCTTGGCCATCGTTGGCCTCATTTACATGTTCGTTCAATCTCGTTGGGTGAGGGCCCAAAGCACGGGAGATCCACGCATGGCCGAAATCGCAAAGCACATTCATGAGGGTGCGCTCGCATTCCTGAGTGCAGAATACCGCATCCTTGCGGTTTTTGTGGTGGTAGCTGGAGCCCTTTTGGGGGTTGTTTCCCTGTTGGTGCCCACTACCCATTGGTTCATCGTTGTGGCCTTTGTGATCGGTGCTGTCTTCTCTGCCTTGGCAGGAAACATCGGCATGCGCATCGCCACGGAAGCAAACGTGAGGACCACACAAGCGGCCCGCACAAGCCTCGCCCAAGCCTTGAAAGTATCCTTCACAGGAGGCATGGTGATGGGACTGGGTGTCGCTGGACTCGCTGTCTTCGGTTTGGGCATGCTCTTCATCCTCTTGCTCAACCTCTTCGCGGAAGGCCAATGGCAAGGCGTCGAGAACATGACCATGATCTTGGAAGCCCTCGCAGGGTTCTCCCTGGGAGCAGAATCCATCGCTTTGTTTGCGCGTGTAGGTGGCGGCATCTACACAAAAGCAGCAGACGTTGGTGCTGACCTCGTTGGAAAAGTAGAAGCTGGAATTCCGGAGGATGACCCCCGGAACCCCGCCACAATCGCCGACAACGTTGGAGACAATGTGGGAGACGTAGCCGGCATGGGAGCCGACCTGTTCGGTTCATATGTGGCTACTGTGCTTGCGGCCATGGTGCTCGGCAACTATGTCATCAACGACATGGGTGGCACCATCACCGACAACTATGGTGGCATGTCCACCATCGTGTTGCCCCTCATCATTTCCGCCTTGGGCATTGTCTTCTCCATCCTCGGCTCATTGGTGATTCGCGTCAAGGACGGCGCAAAGGAGCCAGAAGTACAGGCCGCACTGAACCGCGGCAACTGGGGTTCCATCATCCTCACGGCGGTGGCTTGCTATTTCCTCATTGCCAACATGCTGCCCCAGACCCTGCAGATGGATTTCTTCGGTGAAGGCATCCGCACGTTCAGCAGCATGAACGTCTTCTACTCGGTCATCGTAGGCCTCGTGGTAGGAGCGGCCATTTCTTACATGACCGAGTACTACACCGGTTTGGGCAAGAAGCCCGTCTTGGGCATCGTGCAGAAGTCATCTACGGGTGCTGCCACTAACATCATCGCAGGCTTGGCTACAGGCATGATCTCGACCTTCGGTCCCATCTTGCTCTTCGCAGCAGCGATCTTCATCTCTTATGAGTTCGCGGGTTTCTATGGTGTGGCGATTGCAGCATGCTCCATGATGGCCACCACGGCCATGCAGCTTGCCATTGACGCATTTGGTCCCATCGCTGACAATGCCGGTGGCATTGCCGAAATGAGTGAGCTTCCAGAAGAAGTGCGTGAGCGCACTGACATCCTCGACAGTGTTGGAAACACCACTGCGGCCATTGGAAAGGGATTCGCCATCGCATCTGCTGCGTTGACCGCCCTCGCTTTGTTTGCAGCCTACGTGGAGTTCACGGGCATTGATGGCATCAACATTTTCAAGGCGAATGTCCTTGCGGCCCTCTTCATCGGAGGCATGATTCCTGTGGTGTTCTCGGCCTTGGCCATGAATTCAGTCGGAAAAGCGGCCATGGAAATGGTGCAAGAGGTGCGCCGCCAGTTCAAAGAGATTCCCGGCATTTTGGAAGGGACAGGCACCCCTGAGTACGGCAAGTGTGTGGACATTTCCACCCAAGCGGCGCTCAAGGAGATGATGCTTCCTGGGGCCATGACCATTGCTTTCCCCTTGATCATTGGATTGTTGCCCCTGCTGTTGGGGGCAGACCATGCTTGGGCGGCGGAGACCCTCGGTGGCTACATGGCTGGTGTAACGGTGAGCGGTGTCCTCTGGGCCATTTTCCAGAACAACGCTGGAGGTGCTTGGGACAATGCCAAGAAGTCCTTTGAAGCAGGTGTGGAGATCGACGGAGAAATGACCTTTAAGGGCAGTGAGGCGCACAAGGCTGCAGTGACCGGTGACACGGTCGGTGACCCCTTCAAGGACACCTCAGGCCCTTCCATGAACATCCTCATCAAATTGACCTGTTTGGTTGGACTCGTCATCGCCCCCATTTTGGGCGGGCACGGCAGCAGCGACCACGAAGGCCACGACCACGGATCGATTGAAGCTCCTGCTCCTGCAGATGCACCTTCTGTTCCCACCACCTCATTTGAGGAAGCATGAACGGGGCAGGCTTCTGGAATGCCGGCTTGACGCTGGTGTGTTGTGCAGGGCTGCTTGTCGGATGCGCTTCAAACGGGGACTCCGACGAGGATGCATCTAGCCAAGGAGTTGAAGCCACACAGAGCGCCGAAGGCGTTGAAGTGCCTGCCATCGCGGTGGAGGATCCGTGCATGTGTTTTGAAAAAGGACTGAGCCGGGGCCAGCTCAGGTTTTGCAGGGAATCAAAGCGGGACGTATCCTTCTTAGAAGCGCTGCGCAAATGTGGAACTTCGGAAGTTGATGGAGTGAGCGCCATCGACAAGTTGCCAGGAGACGGCCAATACACCATGAACACCAAAACCTCTGTCATCCAGTGGAAAGGGGAGAAGTTGGGCATGACCGAAGTCGGAACCATTCCGATCCGTTCGTGCACCATTTCCATCCAGAATGGAGGGGTGGTTTCTGGAAATGTGGTGATCGAAATGAACGGCATCAAATCAACGTCCCAAGAAGGTTTGGCGGCCCGCGAATTGACAGAACACCTGAGAAGCAAGGATTTCTTTGATGTGACCAACTATCCTACGGCGGGCTTTATTTGGGACTCTGGAAAACCTGACGGGCGTGGAGGCCTTGATTTCTCGGGCAAACTCAACATCAAAGGCGTGAGCCAACCCGCAACGGGTAACCTTCGTTTTAGTTCGTCTGACCCCGTGGTGACCAACGTGAGCATGACCTTTAACAGGGCTGATTTCGATGTGCGCTATGGCAGCGGAACATTCTTCGACAACCTTGGCGATGACGTGATCTCAGACGAGGTGGTCCTCCAAATCGCCTTGGTAGAAGACTTCACAATGCGGAAGTCCAAATGAGACTGGATCAGCCATTCTCTAAAACGAAAAACGGCCCTTCAAAGGGCCGTTTTTCGTTGGAGGTTTTCCGAGCAGGGCTCAGAACAAGCCGTTCAGCTCTGCATCCACTTTGGTGATGATCTCACCCAACTCTTCTGGGTTCTTTTCGAAGTCCATGTGGTCCACGTTGATCACCAAGACCTTGCCTTTGGTGTAGGTTGAAATCCATGCTTCATAACGCTCATTGAGTCGGTTCAAGTAGTCCAAACGGATGGACTCCTCGTACTCACGTCCACGCTTCTGGATTTTCTCGACCAGATTTCCCACGCTGCTGCGCAGGTAAATCAGCAAGTCTGGCGGGGTTACAAAGTTCTCCATGAGCTCAAACAGTTTCAGGAAGTTCTCATGATCCCGAGAAGTCATGAGCCCCATGGACTGAAGGTTCGGAGCAAAAATGTAAGCGTCTTCGTAAATGGTGCGGTCCTGCACCATGGCATGTCCACTGGACTTCAACGCGTGCAACTGTCCGAAGCGCGACGTCAAGAAGTGGATTTGGAGGTTGAACGACCACCGTTGCATGTCCTTATAGAAATCGTTCAGGTACGGATTGTCGTCCACGCTTTCATAGTGCGGAGTAATCTTGTAGTGCTGAGCGAGGAGCCGGGTAAGGGTGGTTTTGCCGGAGCCGATGTTGCCTGCGATCGCGAGGTGCATGTTCGTGCGTTTGGGAGGGGCAAGGTAGGGGGAGCCAAGGCTTCCTACAATGAGCGGGACGCCGCATGCGGCTCCATGCGGTCAATTTTAATGGAGGAAACCTCCTCAACCCAGCGCGGAGTCATGGACAGCCGGGGAACCTTGTGCTGACCGCCCAGTTTTCCTTTCTGTTTCAACAGGTTTTCGAACGTACCTGTTGAAGACCACTCAACCCGAGGTGCACCGAGGACCAAATCAGCGGTGCGCTTGGCATCATAGTCAGAGTTGAGTGAACGCAATTGACGGTCCAATGCCGCAGAAAAAAGGGCGGCAGAGGGGAGGTTCTTGGTGTTTTTACCGGGCTCGATAACCCAGTGGTGATGGCCCTTTTCGCCCGTTTTTCCCGGCCGCGCGCAGGCCGTCCAGTCCCGGATTTCAATGCCAAACTGTCCGCTCGCATGCGCCAACGCCGCATTGGCATCCCCTACCATCAGCTCTTCTCCCGCCAGATTGAGGTAGGATTGCGTCCTTCCACTCACCCGGATTCGGAAGGGGGTGAGGGAGGTGAACCTAACCAAGTCGCCCAGCACATACCGGTGCAATCCACCGTTGGTGGAGATGACCATGGCGTAGTCGCAGTCCAGCTCCACAGCGTCCAAGCCCAAGGTGTCGGCATGTGGATTCGCCAAAACGTCGTCTCCGGGGACAAAGGGGATGAACTCATAGTGGATCCCGTAGTCCAGCATCAACAGCATGTCTTCGGCACCCAGCCGGTCTTGGATCCCGAAGAAACCCTCGCTGGCATTGTAGGTCTCTATGTAGTGGATGCCAGAGGGCATCATCCGGTCAAAAGCATGGCGATAGGGCGCAAAGGAGACCCCGCCGTGCATGTAAAGTTGTAAATGCGGCCAAACCTCTCCCAAGTGCGCCTTGCCCGTGCGTTCTAGAATGCGTTCCAACAATACCTGGGTCCAACTGGGAACACCTGCGATGATGCGTACGTCTTGGTCAATGGTCGTCTCGGCCATGCGTTCAATCTTTTCCTCCCAGGAGGCCATCAATGCGATGGCCCGAGCAGGGGTGCGCCGAAACTCGCACCACCACGGTAGGTTGTTGATGATGATGGCGCTCAGGTCGCCTGTGAGGACCCCATTGTCGGCCTCCTCAGCTCGCCCTGTGCCCCCGACGATCAAATGGCGCCCTCCGTAAAGGCGGGCTTTAGGGACGGCATCGACATACAAGGCCAAGAGGTCCTTGCCGCCCTTGTAGTGGCATTTTTCCAATGCATCCTCCGTCACGGGGATGAATTTGCTGCGGTCGGTAGTGGTTCCAGAAGACTTGGCATTCCACTTGACGGCCCCCGGCCACATGACATCAGGTTCGCCATTCCGGGCGGCCTCGAGCCAGGGTTTGAGGCCGTTGTAGTCGCGCAAAGGGACGTTCTTTCTGTAGGCACTCAGGTCCATCTGAGGCGTCACGCCATGTTCCTTTCCAAAGCGGGTTTGGGACAGCGCCGTGATGTGGTCACGGTACACCTCTTCTTGGACTTCCTTGGGGTATTTCTTGAACAGCGCAATTTGGTGAAGGCGCTTGCGGATAAACCAACTGAATACAGTGTTGACAGGCATGGTGGTCAGTTGGGATCAATCCTGTGAACGTCGTTGTTGGATTCCTCAATGCTGTTTTTTACCTGCTGTAGCCGAAGTGCGATTTGCACCCAAATGCCATTGACGTCGGGATTGCCCCGCATCAATCTGCCCAGGGCCTCTTCGTCGTTGTCCGCGGCCAAAGCCATGTCGGCGAGGGTGTCCCCACCGTGTTGTCGCAGCCATGTGACCGCTGCCTTCTCTCCTTCTGCGCCCTCTAGCAAGGCCACAAGGAACGGATGTCCATGATGCCGCAGCCAAGCCCGAGAAGTAGGCTCGTTGTGCAGAGCGTGACAAAACACCCCCAGCTCGGGGTAGTCTGACCCCATGAGCCAATCGCGCAGGGGCTCTTGTCCAGATATGGCTTCTGTCCAGGCGAGCAGCACTTTGGTGGGATAGGCGGGCAGGGGGGTGGGCTTCATCGAGAGGTGAAAGTTGCCACCTTTTCTGCATTTGGGAAACATCTGGGAGGGGTTGTGGGGTTCTTTTGTGGAAGCTGCCCATGAACCTGTACCAATAGGGAGCACAAAACCATGGACGCACCCCCATTACCACCCACACCATTGGCCCCGGCTATGGAGCCTCCGAGCAAGGTCTACGACCGTGACTTTTTTCTGCTCTGTGGTGGAACGGTGTTGTTCATGGCCAGCTTTGGAATGCTGCTGCCTGAATTGCCGGCGCACTTGGCCCAAATGGGCGGGGAACAATACCTCGGGGGCATCGTGGGCATGTTCACCTTGGCCGCTTTTCTCTCGCGTTTTTTGAGCGGACGCATCGCAGACCGCGCTGGCCGCCGGAAGGTCATGCTCATCGGTTCGGCCGTGACCGCGCTGGCGGGGTTCGGATACATCGTGGCGACCAGCATCGTCGCGTTTATGGCCCTGCGGTTCTTTCATGGCCTGTCCACAGGATTCAGGCCAACCGGCACCAGCGCCATGTTGACCGACCGCATCCCCAAGAACAGGAGGGGGGAAGCCCTGGGATACTTGGGCGTGGCCGGAAACGCTGGCATGGCCTCGGGCCCTGCTCTGGGCAGTTGGCTCACGGTGGAGTGGGGCATAGAATGGATGTTCGTGGCTTCGGCATTGTTGGGGATGGCGAGCCTTTTGTTTACCTGGCCGCTGGAGGAAACCTTGCCCGGAGCGCGTCCCGTGCGACCGTCAGATTTAAACCCATTTAAAGGAGCGCTCATTGATCGGCAAGCTTGGCCCGCAGCCGTGGTGTTGCTGCCCGTCGCATTGGCTTTTGGTGTTTACTTGACGATCACACCGGACTTCGTGGATCATTTGGGCTACGTATACAAGGGGTCATTCAATACCATCATTGTAGCCAGTTCAATTTCCATGCGCTTCATCGCAGGGCGCATGAGCGACCGATATGGCCGCATTCCCATGATGTTGGCGGGGACCTTGTTGCTGGCCATGGGGATGGTGTTGCTGGGCTCCGCTGAGACCAAAGCGGTGGCCACCATAGGAGGGCTGGTTTATGGCGCGAGCATTGGAATCAACATGCCCACTGTGTTTGCTTGGACTGCGGACCTTGCCCAGCCCGGAAAAATTGCCGTGGCCCTGGGCACCATGCTCATGGCCCTTGAAATTGGCATCGGCTTCGGTGCCGTGGCATCTGGAATGCACTTCCAAGGCGACGTGGCCCGATTACCGGAATTGTACTACATGTCAGGAGTTGGGGCATTGTTGGCCGCACTTGCCCTGATTCCGCCACTTCTCATGGGCAAAAGGTCTTGAATAGGGGTTCATCAAAAACAGAACCTTGATAAACTTCAGTTTCAGTTTGGAGCGCGGGCACAGCGGTCGCGTAGCTTGACCTCATGAGCACGAAAGACATGCCGACGCAGGAGTCCATTGAAGTCAATTCCATCGGGGGAGTGGACAGCACCACTACGGGCAACTTGACCCCGGAGCCGTTGGACATTCAAATGCCCGACAACAAGGAAGTGCAGTCCATGCGCCGTGAATTGGCCCGTGATTTCGTAACGCTCAAGCACACCATTTCTCAGTTGCGCGCGGAGCGGGACCGACTCTCTGTGGAGAACCGTGACCTGCAGATGCGGTTGGCAGCCATCGAGACAGACTACACCAACCTCTTCTCCTATGTCGAGGGTAGAAAAACCGAGGCTTAAACCACGGCTGCGGACGCTGTAGGCAAGCTGCGGTCGACCTTTTTGAACAGGCCTTGGAGCACCTTTCCAGGCCCCACCTCTACCACTTCTTTGACTCCCTCTGACACAAACCACTCCATGGTTTGCGTCCAGCGCACGGGTGCGGTCAATTGGGCAATGAGGTTCTGGCGAATGACCTCAGGGTCGGTTTCTGGAGTCGCGTTGACGTTTTGGACCACAGGACATGAAGGGCGTTGAATCGATGCCGATTCCAGCGCTTGAGCCAGGCGTTCACGCGCAGGCTCCATGAGCGGTGAGTGGAAGGCGCCGCCTACTGGCAGCATCAAGGCACGGCGCGCACCGGCTTCCTTCAGGGCCTCACAAGCCGCTTCTACCGCGGGCACTTCACCAGAAATGACCAACTGTCCGGGACAATTGTAATTCGCGGGCACCACGATGCCCTCAGTGTCGGAGCAAACCTGTTCTACCACACTGTCTTCAAGTCCCAAAATGGCGGCCATCGTGGAAGGTGTCCGTTCACAGGCGCCCTGCATGGCCAGGGCCCGCTCGCTCACCAGTTTCAGGCCTTCTGCGAAGTCCAGTCCGCCTGCGGCTACGAGCGCGCTGAATTCGCCCAAGCTGTGCCCGGCTACAAAAGCGGGATCGAATGCGGCCCCCATGCCTTCGGCGAGGATGACCGAATGGAGGAAAATGGCGGGTTGGGTGACCTTTGTTTGCTTCAGGTCCGCATCAGAACCAGAGAACATCACCTCTGCGATGTCGAAGCCCAGCACCTCTGCTGCTTCAGCGAAGCGGTCACGGGCAAAGGCATGGCCGTCAAAGAGATCTTGACCCATGCCTGAGAATTGGGCGCCCTGCCCAGGGAAAACCATGATTTTCATGGGGGCCAAATTAAGGTTCCCACCCCTCTGCTTGGGACCGCAGGTTCATAAAGTGTAAGACACCCCTATGGACAGCACTTCTTTGAACTGAGTTCCCGGTCCCATCACGGCCGGAATGTTGGTGACAACCCCTTGGTCGCTGACTTCTGTGCGGGCGGGTTCTTTCTCCAAGACCACATCGTCGTCATAGATCAGATGCATGCTGATGGTGGTGCGCAAGGCTTCATTCACCTTGAGTTCCAACAGTCCCGTCCAGTTAACATCGACATTGCCCGGTTTGTTGAGGTAGTTCGAGAACAGGTCAACCTGGTGGGTCCAGGTGATGTTTTCCATCAATGATGCTGTCAGGTTCCAGCGGATATAGCCGCCGAGTTCTAGCCTAGAGTGTTGCCCCGCATCTACTCCGAATGCTCCCGCAGCAGACAGGGTGTCGTCCATCAGAACGGTCAATTTTGCAGTGCATGGGGCAACAAAAATCTTGTTGTTCTTGCCAGGGTTGGGAGCCAGTCCCGCGGCGGCGACCAGGTAACCTGGAGACAAGAAGTCAGAAATGCGCTGCTCCTTATCGGGCAATCCGTCCACCAGCGTGTATCCGGGAAGAATTTGAGTGCGGGCATCGATCAACACCGACAGCCTCGCATCTTTCAGAGCGCGTTGCATGGCCGTGTTCCATTGCCCTGTGAGGATGAGCCGGTCATCGGTTTTGCGCCATCCTCCTTGCTGTCTTAGCAGGCCAAGGGCGGCATCGAACCCCCAGCTCGAGCTGCGCGGACCGCATTCGCGGATTTCCGACAGGTTACAGAGCGTGGTGAAGGCCACCGAGCTCTCACCGCCACCGGCCCAATTGGTCAAGGCAGTTTGGCTGAGGTTCAAGCCGAGCGTGCCTTTGAAGGTTTGTACTGTGTCGAGCGGGTTGTCGTCTCCTGCGAGCACTGCTTGTTCCACCAGTGGTACTGCCATCTGGCCAGTGGCCTGAATCCCAGTTGCAGAGAAGACGATCAAGAGGAGCAGACGTAAATTCGACATGGTATGTGGGGTGGCGATAGGCAACGGTGCGAAGTTGAACAGAAGAGTTTGTATGCGCCGAGGAATTGCGCCCTAATTGTGCTAAATTAAAGGGAACCCAAGTCATGCATCGCTTTTGCTTGTTCGTAACAGCCCTCTTGCTGTGCCACATCGGTAGCCTATCCGCACAAACCGTGGACGGCGCAGCCACAGGTGTAGAGTTGTGTGATTGTCTCCCTGCGGACGCCTATCTGCTTCTGAAGAGAACCAAGTTCGCTTCGGGAATGACCGAAGTCCAATACACCAGTAACATCGAAGTGCTGATCACATTTTTGGGCGCCTACGGTCATGTCGGGCCGCACCCGATGAATTTGAGTTGGCCCAATGATTTGGCCGTAGGGTCGGCAGACCTCACGAAAATGCTGAGCGGTTACAGTATTTACCCCGCCTTTGAGTCCACTTTGTGCAATTGGGAGGTGGTCAATGTGGCCAGCCATGGATGGATTTTAGAGCAAATTGGTTCAGAGGGATACTCTGAGGCCTACGTCCACGAGTCCACTTACGATGAGTTTGATTTGGGCAGTGAGACTTATGGGCAGTGTTTGCTCAATAGTTTTGACTTGGAAATGGTCTATCTGCCTGATTCTGTGGTTCGATTGAGCTTTGTCAGGAAGTATTTAGGCAATCCAGCATTCGATTAATGGGCTCCTGTTGTGGAGAAATTTGATCGAGAAATACCTCGAAAAGGGGAGGTATAATTCTCAAGATTCATTGGAGGTTTGTGGCGCTATCTAGAACGCGTCCAAATAAGGATTCTGATGAAATTGACACACCTTCGGCGAGCAGTACTTCTTTCGTTTTGTTTGTGCTCTTCATGGGGTCTTTTTGCCCAGTTGGAGGTCCGCATTGTGGATGCAGATGGCCGTGGAATTCCAGGTGTTGCGCTCATTTCGGACAAAGGGGCCGGTCACGTGACCGATGCAGAGGGTGTGATCGCATTCGATGACACCACCAATTGGGAACAATCTGTTACCTGGCGATTGCGCTGTCTCGGTTTTGGAGACCGAAGATTATCGACCCAAGACATCCAACGCGGAGGGACCATTCGAATGGAAGAATCTGTCATGGACCTTCCTCAGGCTTTGGTCGAGGCGGTATCCCTTACAGGAGGACGCCCGATGGGGGTTCCCGGATCTGTTACGGTTTTGTCTGCCAAGGCCCTGAGGCGCCAAGGCGATGTTGACATCAACAGGGCCCTGCGCTCCGTGCCAGGGGTATACATACAAGAAGAAGATGGGTTTGGCTTGCGGCCCAACATTGGCCTGCGTGGCAGCGGGTCAGAGCGCAGCAGCCGGATTTCTGTACTCGAAGACGGCATTCCCATTGCGCCTGCGCCCTACACGGCACCGAGTGCTTATTACTTCCCGTCCGTAGGCCGAATGAATGGCATCGAGGTCATGAAAGGGGCCAGTCAAATTGCCCACGGCCCCAATACCGTTGGAGGCGCCATCAACTTCATCAGCACGCCTATTCCTTCTGCCTTGTCCGGACGCGTAGATGCCCGCATTGGGCAATTCGGAACGGGGCGCTTGCACGTTCATGTGGGTGACGGTGCTGGCCGCTTCGGCTGGATGGTTGAAGCATTGCAGACAGGCAGCGCCGGCTTCAAAACTTTGGACGGTGGAGGGGCCACAGGATTCGACAAGCTTGACCTGCTTGGAAAGTTGCGGTGGCGCACTGCTGATGGGGCCCAAAACCCCCAACGCATCGAGCTCAAGATTGGCCGTGTGGGGGAGGAGAGCCATGAGACCTATGCCGGTTTGCTTCCACAAGACTTCGCGGTGTCCCCATACAGGCGTTATGCAGGAAGCCACCGCGATATGATGGATGCCCAGCAACGGCAGGCTTTGCTCACGCATGTGATGGATTTCGGAGTGGGCTGGCGTTGGACAAACCGCGCCTATGCCACCGCGGTGGATCGAAATTGGTACAAAGCTGATCGGGCGGCAGGTCTTTCTGGAGAGTGGGTCAAGCTGGGGGCGCTGCTTTCTGGCGAAGACCCTACCGGTGCCCATACGGAGGCGTTGAATGTTTTCAGGGGAGGTGCACCTGGGTTGGTCAGGCTCAAGGCCAACAACCGTGCATATCATGCCCGCGGGGCGGAGTCCCGATTGAGTTGGGAAGGCAACGGACCAGGCTGGCAGCGTTTTGAGGCTTCTTTCCGTTTGCACGAAGACGGCATGGACCGCTTCCAGTGGGTGGACGATTGGCAGATGGTGTCGGGCCAATTGGTGGCGCCAGAGCTCGGTACCCCAGGCACCGAGTCCAACCGGCTCGAGTGGAGCCGTGCAGCAGCGGGTTATGCAAGGGCCAAGTGGGGCCAGAAGGGCTGGACCTTGATCCCCGGAGTGCGCGTAGAGCACATCCTCGCAGGCAGAGACGATTACGGAACTGCAGATGTAGAGCGGACAGGCTCAGACCTTCAAAAACGCCGCAACACAACGACAGCTTGGTTGCCAGGCGTGGGTTTCCAGAAAAACCTCGGGCCAGAATGGAGCCTCTTTGGCGGTGTTCACCGCGGTTTCTTGCCTCCCGGAAATGCAGAGGATGTGAAGCCCGAATTTGCGTGGAGCCATGAATTGGGAGCGCGTTGGCTGAGGTCTCGCACCGAGTTTTCCGTGGTCGGCTTTGGTCACTTTGGTCGGAACCTCCAAGGCTCTGACTTTGCGTCGAGCGGCGGTTCTGGCGACGGTGAGGTGTTCACGGGGGGATCCACCCAGGTGTTCGGAATGGAGTCGGTCTTGAATTTGACCAATGGGGTCAACCCAATCGAAGGGCACCGCTTTGAGATGGGCTTGACGTACACTTACACGGATGGACGGTTCACCACAGCATTTGAAAGCGATTATGACGCCTGGGGCTCGGTAGAGGTTGGGGACCAGTTGCCATACCTGTCCCGCCACCAAGGAGCGTTGCGTTTGGGTTGGGCTCGGGCAGCTTGGTCTGTGGATGCGGCGGCACGCAGTACCCAGGGGATGCGAACGGAAGCAGGGCAGCAGCCACTGGACGAAGTCTTCACAGTAGGAGGCAGCACCGTATTGGACTTGACAACCCGATGCACCCTCAAAAATGGATTTGCCTTGGAAGTGTCGGCCCGCAATTTGACCAATGCTGTGTATGTCGCTTCTGCGCGTCCTGCCGGCTTGCGCCCGGGCATGCCACGCACCATCACTGGGGGATTCAACCTCAGTTTCTGACCTCCCCGGCGCGGGAAAATCTCATCCAATCTACTTCAAGGCCGAAGTCGCCGGCTTTGCCGTCGTACTTCATAAAGCCCATTCGCAAAACCTCGGACAAATCACCCCAGGTCCAGATTTTTGGGAGTTCGCCGGTCATGGCACTGCTTTTCTTGAGCTGAGAAAATGGAATGGTCACTTCAGTCCACTCAGGCTGAACATCAAAGTTGGTCTTCCAGTAGGGCATCCACCACTTTTCGGAGACTTCCATGGTCAAGGTGAAATCGTCTGATTTTCCCGTTGTCGTCCTGCAGCGCAGGGTGACCGCTTCAAACTCCGAGAGGTTGCGCTCCCTCCAAGGCGATCTCACTGAGCTAAAGCCGCCATTGTTTTCCAGCGATACCGTGCCTTCCCATGAGAGGCTCGACTTGCTGTACTTCACATTGCAGCTCGAACGACCGCCCATCACGTCGTCGTTGAGGCCCCGCCAAGTAGAGAGGTCGTTTTTGCCAAAGTCGAGCAGGGGAGACATGTTAGAATCGGAATTGAAGCAGGCTGGGACGAGAAAAGCCACCGCCAGCGCCGAGCGGAACATCAAGAAAAGCATACTTCATGAACCCACGCCGGCCGGTGCAGGTTCATTTGCCGATGCAGAAGTGGCCGAAGATGTGGTCGAGCAGGTCGTCTGGGGTAACCGCTCCGGTGATGCGCCCGAGGTGTTCAAGCGCTTCCTTGTGGTCGACCGCGAGTAGATCGCCACTCAGGCCAGCATTGAGCCCATCCAAAGCCCGCTGCAGTGCTTCACGGGTCCGTTGCAAGGCTTCCCTGTGGCGGAGGTTGGTCACCAGGATGCGGTCTCCTGCCAAGGCGCTGCGGTAGTCGCGGCCCAGTCTTTGCTCGAGGGTGTCTAAGCCGATGCGTTCCTCTGCACTGATGGCCAAGACTTCCTCTGCACTTGCCGGATGCCAGCCAGAAGGTGCTGCCGTCAGATCGGTTTTATTGACCAGCACCAATACCACACCTGCGGGCTCGCCCAATTGGAGGGCAGCTTCGGCGAGGCGGTCTGCGGCGCGGTTCACCTCGAGCTCAGCCGCTTGACGTCCCGATTCAGTGGACAAATCACGGGCGTCCAGGAGGTACAGTATGAACCGCGCGGAGGCCGCTTTGGCCCATGCGCGCCGGATGCCTTCGGCTTCGATGTCGTCTTGGGTGTCCCTGAGGCCAGCCGTGTCGATGAAACGAAACCGAATGCCTCCCAAAGTCAGCATCTCCTCCAATGTGTCACGGGTCGTTCCGGGCGTGTCCGATACAATGGCCCGGTCCTCGCGAAGCAGGGCGTTGAGGAGGGTGGATTTGCCGCGGTTGGGGGCCCCTAGAATGGCCACGGGAACCCCTTCGGCAATGGCGCGCCCAGTAGAGAATCCGTCGAGGAGTTGCGCGATGCGATCGAGCAAGTTGGTGACGTGCTTCCGGTAACCGTCGCGGTCCACAAACTCCACGTCTTCTTCGCCAAAATCGAGCTCCAATTCCATGAGGGCGGCATACTCGATGAGGGCCTTGCGAAAGGCGTTGATCTCGTCGCTGAACCCACCGCCAAGCTGCTGTATGGCCAACTGATGGGCGCCGGCATGCTCGGCATCGATCAGGTCGCCAATGGCTTCTGCTTGGGCGAGGTCCCGCTTGCCATGTAAAAAGGCGCGCTGGGTGAATTCACCCGGCAACGCTGGGCGGCACCCGGCATCTACCAGACACTCCATCAAACGCTGTGCGATGAATGGGCTGCCGTGAATGTGACATTCTACGATGTCTTCTCCCGTGAAACTCTTCGGGCCGAGGAAGGGCAACAAGAGGGCTTCATCGAGCGGTTGATCGCCGTCGTACAAATGCCGCAGTGCAGCCCGACCCGGTGCACAGCCCTTGAGGCGTCCCCGGCACAAGCCATCCACCACCGACCAAGCATGTGGTCCGCTAATGCGCACAACCGCGACGCCCCCGCGTCCCGGAGGGGTAGACAAGGCGCAAATCGTGGCGCCGTCAAGGGGATGTGCAGGCATGGGGGCAAATTAGCCCTTGACCCTTTCCGAATGAGCCTTGACCCGCGTTACTTTTGCGTCCGCACGACGACGTGCCATTACCACCACTACGAATACCCGACCTCATGAGCGTTCTCGTCAATAAGGATTCCCGCATCATCGTTCAAGGATTCACTGGCTCCGAAGGCACCTTCCATGCCAGTCAAATGATGGAGTACGGCACCAACGTGGTTGGAGGCGTGACGCCGGGCAAGGGGGGGCAGCGCCACCTCGACCGTCCGGTATTCAACACCGTAGAAGATGCGGTTCAGCAGGCGGGGGCAGACACGAGCATTCTGTTTGTACCTCCGGCCTTCGCTGCGGACGCCATCTTAGAGGCGGCGGATGCGGGTATCAGGGTGATCATTTGCATCACTGAAGGCATTCCCGTGGCCGATATGGTCAAGGTCAAGGCGCACCTCGATACCCTTCCTGGATGCACCTTGGTGGGGCCGAATTGCCCCGGGGTTATGACGGCAGGAGAAGCCAAAGTGGGCATCATGCCGGGCTTCATTTTCAACCCTGGCCGCATCGGCATCGTGTCCAAGAGCGGAACGTTGACCTACGAAGCGGTGGACCAAATCACCAAGGCGGGTCTGGGTCAATCCACTGCCATCGGCATTGGTGGAGACCCCATCATTGGCACCACCACCTTGGAGGCGGTACAGTTGCTGATGGCGGACACCGACACCGATGGCATCATCATGATTGGTGAGATTGGCGGTGACTTGGAAGTCAAAGCCGCCCGGTGGATTGCCGAGAATGGCACCAAGCCTGTGGTGGGCTTCATCGCCGGCGTGACGGCACCCAAAGGCCGTACCATGGGCCATGCAGGGGCCATCGTCAGCGGGGAAGAAGAGAGCGCTGAAGCCAAAAAGGCTGTGATGCGTGAGTGTGGCATCCACGTGGTGGACAGCCCAGCTCAGATCGGTTCCATGATGGTGGAAGCGTTGAAGACGGTCAACGCCTGATTTTTTTGTGCGACAGTTGTGGCAGGCCCTGGATCAGGGCTTGACCTTGTGCACCCCCACTTTCCAAGGTTGACTCGCCACTTGTAGGATTTTGGCCAGGTCCTCTGGACGCGCCACAAAGTCGATCTCTGAGGTGTCGACCCAGATGACCCGGCTTCCCCTTGCGCTTTTGAATTGGCGCTCATACGCCTTTTCCAATCGCGCCAGATAGCCCAGGTCGATGTCCTGCTCATAGGACCTGCCCCGTGCGGCAATCTGCGCTTGTTGTCGCTCTGAACCGGGTTTCAGGTATAGAATGAGTTCCGGCTGAGGCATGCCTTCGGCCATGACGTCGTAGAGGTTGCGAAACAGCGCGTACTCAGTCTTGGGAAGGGTGATCTTGGCAAACAGGTCGCTTTTGGCAAACAAGTAGTCCGCGACGAGGGCATCGCGAAACAAGGTGCGGGCCGTCAAAGCGGCTTTCACTTGCTTGTAGCGTTGGGCCAAGAAGCTGAGCTCGACGGGGAAGGCATAGCGTTCTGGATCCAGGTAGAACTGCTCCAGAAAAGGATTGTCGGCAAAGGGCTCCAAGAGCGGTTGGGCGCCAAGGACATCCGCAATGGCCGTGGCCAACGTGCTCTTGCCTGCACCAATGCCGCCTTCTATGACGATGTGACGGTAGGGAATTCGCTCATTCATGGCCAAGGCGCAATTTGGGGCACATCCGCCGGAAGGTCAGCCAAACATTCTGCTACGGTGCGTCCGTCGCCCGCTATGCGTTGACCGGGGACCAAATCTGACAACGGTTTCAGTACAAATCGCCTTTGAAGCATCCGTGGATGAGGCACACGGAGGTTGGGAAGGTTCAGAGCCGCATCGCCCCAAAGCACCACGTCCAAGTCTATCGGGCGAGAAGCAAGGCCTCGTTCCGAACGAATGCGGCCCATTTCTTGCTCAATGGAGAGCAAGGCCTCCATGACTTTTTCGGGTTGGTCGTGCCAGGCAGGGGACAAGTCCAATTCCGTGACCCGGTTCAGGAAGTCAGGGGTGTTTGGAGCCATTCCCACAGCTTTTGTGCAGTAGGTGGGCGACACGCGAATCACGGTGCCCAGCATAGTGGCCATTCTTTGGTCGGCCTCTTCGAGGTGGTTGAACCGGTTCCCCAAGTTGGAACCTGTAGCAATGTGGATGCGCACCCTGCAAAGGTCGTCTTCTCGGTCCGATGTTCGGGCGTGATGCACCGCAGGAAATGTCGTGGCCCGGTGACAATAGATGTAAAAACAGGTACTTTGTATTGCAAAGTACCGTGCTAAGTATGTAACATTGCGCCAGCATGACGAAAGAAACAGCTGCATCCACCGCACAAATGCGCAAAGGCGTATTGGAGCTTTGCATTCTGCGGGTCCTGCGCCAAGGAGAAGCCTACACGTCCGACATCGTCGCCGCACTGCAAGAGGTGGACCTTTTGGTCGTCGAGGGGACCATTTACCCTTTGCTCACCCGCATGAAAAATGCCGAGACTTTGACCTATCGATGGGCAGAAAGTCCGTCAGGTCCGCCGCGCAAGTATTACAGCATGACCTCACAGGGAATGGTCGTCCTCGATGAAATGGAGGCCGCCTGGAATCAGTTTGTGGATTCCGTGAACTCATTGACTCAACCCGAACAAGACTGAAGATCCATGGTCGAAACACGCAACATATCACTCGGTGGAATTCTGTTTCATGTGGAGCTGCCGGCTTACACCAAGCTCAAGAATTACCTGTCTGAATTGAGACAAGTGCTGGCCGGGTCGGAAGGGCAGGAGGACATCCTGCTTGAGGTGGAGCACCGCTTGGCCGAATTGTTTACCGGGTTTATGGCGGGCAACCAGTACTCTGTGGTGACGTTGGTCGACGTGGATAAGGCTTGCGCTCAACTTGGCGCGCCCAGTGCATTCAAAAGCCCAGAAGAGGAGAGCGGTGGCTCAGATACGAATTCCAGAAAAGAGACCCGGCGACAGCGTGTTTTTCGAGACCCCGATGACCGCATCATCGGCGGTGTGGCCACAGGCATTGCGCACCGCTTTGGTGTAGACCCCGTTGTGGTCAGGGCGTTAACCGTGGTCTTGTTCTTCATTTCCGGGCCGGTTCTCATCCTGATGTATGCCGTCCTCTGGTGCATCATTCCCAAGGCACGGTCCGTGAGTGACCGCGTGGCCATGAAAGGCGACCCTGTCACGGTTGATGCCATCAGAGATACGGTGGAGGACCAATTGCACAAAGCCAAAGCTGAATTCGACAACCCCAAAACTTTGCGGCGATTGCGCGCCGGTTGGAGCCACTTCATTTCGGATCCATTGCCCCGCTTTTTGAAAGGGTTGGTGCGCACATTGGGTTGGGTGATCGTGGCAGCAGCCGTGGTCCTCTTTTTGGCCCTCGGCGGGATGCTGCTGTCGGCCCTGATTTCGGGCCGTTGGAATTTCATTTCTGTGTTCTGATCAGACGGCTGCGCATTTGACCCATTTTCTCATCTCAACACCTTCATTTTTATCAACTTTGTGCCTCCTTCGGAAAGCGAATCACACCCCCCACACCACTCATGAATTTCGGAAAACAATTCCTCGCCAGTTTACTGGGCTCCACACTCGCCTTAGTCATCGCTGGCTCGCTGCTCATTTTCATTTTTGTCGGGGCCCTCGTGGGAGGCTTGGCGTCTGCCTTTGAAGGTTCAGGCGATGGTTCAGAAATGGACTTTGAATTCGGTTCCGACGTCGAAGAGGGGTCTGTGCTTCTCTTGACGTTTGATGCCCCCCTGGCCGAGCGGGGGATGGAGTTGCCCTTTACCCTCCAGTTTGGTTCTATGGAACCCGAAACCCAGATGGGCCTCAATCATTTCTTGGCCGACATGGAGCGCGCTGCAGAGGATGACAACATCGAGGGCATATTGATCCAAGCGGACATGCTCTCCGGGTACCCATCTATGTTGGGTGAAGTGCGCGATGCTTTGGCGGAATTCAAGGCGTCTGGCAAGTGGATTGTCTCATGGAGTGAGATCTACACCCAAGGCGCTTATTGGATGTCCACCGTGGCCGATGAGGTGTATTTGCACCCCGAGGGCGGAATGGACATGCGGGGCATGGGCATGGAGACCACATTCTACAAGCGCATGCTCGAAGACCTGGGAGTGGAAATGACCGTTGTGCGCGGTCCAGACAACGCTTATAAAAGTGCGGTAGAGCCCTACTTGAGAAATGACCTGAGTGAATCCAACAAGGAGCAGCTGATGGCTTTGCTGGAAGATTTTTGGGCCCGGATGGGCGGGGACATTGCCGCTGCGCGGGGCATGACCATGGATGACCTCGATGGGCACATCAACAACTTGAGCATACGTGTTCCCTCCGACGCTTTGGAGCTGGGGTTCGTGGATGGCTTGATGTATGAAGACGAATTGCATGCCCTGCTCCTCGAAAAAGGGGCGGCCGAGGCCGAGGATGAACCGAGCCATGCCTTGCTCGCGGGCTACGGACAATACCACAACCCCGATTCTTTCGAAGACCTGATTCAAGGGCTTCAAATCGAATTGGGTGGCGGTGATCAGGATGACGAAGAGGACAGCGAAGAGGAGGAGGATGCCAGCGCCGAGGCCAGTGCTGTGGCCGTGGTGTATGCCGTTGGCGCGATCGAGAGCGGTGAAGGCGATGATGCCACCATCGGCTCTGACCGCATTGCTGGTGCACTTCGTGAAGCCAGGTTGGACCCCGAAGTGGGCGCCGTTGTGTTGCGCGTGAACTCCCCTGGGGGCAGCGCATTGGCCAGCGATGTGATTTGGAGAGAAACGGTCTTGCTCAAGGAAGCAGGAAAGCCCCTGGTGGCTTCTATGAGTGATTTGGCTGCAAGTGGTGGATACTACATCAGTTGCGCTGCGGACCACATTTTGGCCCAGCCCAACACCATCACGGGCAGCATCGGTGTGTTTGGCGTTTTGCCCAGTGCAGGCAAGCTGCTCAAGGAGCGCATCGGGCTTGATTTTGATGGCGTGAAGTTGCACGACCATGCCGACGCTGCGTCCATGCACACCCCCATCCAAGGGCAAGCTTTGGCCGCGGTCAATGAGTCCGTCACCAAAATTTACGACTCCTTCATTGGTCGCGTGGCCGAAGGGAGGAACATGTCTGTGGAGACGGTGGATGCCGTGGCCCGCGGCCGTGTTTGGACGGGCCAAGACGCCATGGACAAAGGATTGGTCGACGGCATGGGCAACCTGCAGGATGCCATTGAGATGGCGGCTGACATGGCCAGCCTGGTCGACTTTGATTTGATGGAGTTCCCAGAACCCATTGACCCCTTCGAAAAGTTCATTTCCGACTTCACCGGAGTGGCCCAAATGTCGGCCATGGCAGAAGCCGCAGGTGTGCCCGATGATGCAGTGCAGGCCATGATGGAAGTGGAGGCGTTTGTGAACCTCAAGGCGCAAGACCGCGTCCAGGCGCGTTTGCCCTACCACATCCGCGTATACTGATGGGCGAAGGCCACCGTGCCACCGCGATGCCGGACCTCAACCGGTTATCGGCATCTGACTTCTCCACAGCGGAGAAGCTGCCCTTGCGCTTTGTGCTGGATCAAATCCGAAGCGGTCAAAATGTAGGTTCTGTCTTTCGCACTGCTGATGCCTTTCGGCTCCATGGTTTGGACCTGTGCGGTTACACCGCGCGACCGCCCCACAGGGACATTTTGAAGACAGCCTTGGGGGCCACAGAGCATGTGCCTTGGACGGGCCATGAACACACGGTAGAAGCCATTCAGGAGCTTCAATCGGAGGGGTTCAAGGTGCTTGCCTTGGAGCAGGCCAGTGGCGCCATTGCCCTTCAAGAGTGGAAGCCTTTGGCAGAAGGCCAGTGGGCAGTGGTACTGGGCAATGAGGTTCGGGGCTGTAGCACCGAGGTCTTAAAAGCCGTCGATGGTGTACTCGAAATCCCTCAGTTTGGGGTCAAACACAGCCTCAACGTTTCGGTGGCCGCTGGCATGGTATGCTGGCAAGCGTTTGGGGCGATGGGCCCGCCTTCGCCCTTAGAGCGCGGTTGAGTCTGAGAAAACACGGTGATGAAAAAGCCCCGGTCCGCTGATGCGGCCGGGGCTTTTTAAATGAGGTTGACCTCGATCAGTCGAGATCGCGGAACTCCAGATCGGCACTGGCCTTCGCGGAGAGGCTGGCGTCCTTCTGGACGGCCATATCGCGGTGCTCTTTGGCTTCCGCTGCATTGCCCAGGCGGGCATTGGCGATGGCCAGCACATAGTGGGCCACAGCACTGTCGTCATTGGCGTTGTTCAGAATGGTCTTGGCACCATTGGCATCGCCATTGAGCAACTTGGCCAAAGCGGCATTCACGGTATTCTCACCGCTGAAGTTCGATACAGCTTGGCTGTAGTTGCCTTCCTGAATGGCCAAGATCGCCTTGTTGTATTTCACCGCGTCACCGGCTCCAGAAGCGCTGGAGAGCATGCGCTTGGCATCGGAGAGGTTGCCTTTCATGCGGGCAACAGCTCCGAGGTTGTTGTTGATGATGGGGCTGTTGCCACGCTCATCGGCCGCCATGAAGCGGTCAGCGGCTTGATTCAGCTTGCCCATTTCCATGAGGCAGACGCCTTCGTTGTTTGGAGCGCGCCAGTCACCGCTGTGAACACGGCTGGTGGCCTCGTAAACCTTGAGCTTGTCCTCGTTGGCTTCAAATAGGGTAGCGGCATACAGCAGTTCCTCCACGGTCAAGGTGTCCGGGTTGGACATCGCCATTGCTTGGAGCTCCTCGTCTGAGTAGCCCTCGATGTCGTAGTGGAGCGTGATCATCGAACGGCGCAAAGCAGGCAAGATCTCTTTCTCGATCTCCTGGTAAGTCTTGGCGATGTTCTTGATTTCCTCTTCGCGGCGGTTCTTGTCGTTGTACATGGACAAGACGCGGAGAATGAGGTCCTTGTCTTCGATGTCAGAAGCCCGCATCAAGGACTGGAATCCTTCCCAGTCTTCTCCTTTGGGGTTGTTCCCGAAAAATCCATCTTCGGTGTCGATTTTGGCCCGTTTCAGCAGTTTGGCCACTGCGGCATTCGCACTTTCGGCGCGCTCCATGGCGAGGTCCTCGTTCAGGGTGATTTCTCCCTCTGGAGAAGCATACGCGCTCACTGCGGTGCGCTTGAGCATCACGCTGTCGTGCGCGGCAGCAAACGAGAGGAATTCCTTCATCTCCTTCACATCGTCGTCCCTCAATTCGGCAGAGCGCACATTTGAACGGTTGTAGTCGTAGTTGATTTCGGCTTCTTGCGTGTAGGACAACACGCGCTGAAAGTCATCTTCGCCCATCACAAAGCGGTCATCAGACTGCACCCAGTTGGGGGTCGTGATGACACCATCGCCGAGCACAACAGGAGTGAAATCCATAGACTTGCTGCCCATGGTGCCGCTGATGCGCAGCTCGAGGCGTGCGCCGTCTTCCATGCCTTCCTGATAAGGGACAGAGGCACTGTAGTCAAAAGACTTGGCGGACTTGAACGGGACCACCATGTAGTTTCCGGCGGCATCTTCGCCTTGGAATCCTTGCGTTTCGAAAGCGGCTTCACCACCATCCCAAACGAGAACCGGTGTGGCTTCGATGATGGCTTTCTTGGCAAAGTACTTTTCTGGGAAGGTTCCAGAAAGGCTCAATGCGACCTCGCTTCCCTGCAAAATCAGGGGTTCGGGGTTCATGGAGAGGTTCAATTCCTCGATGGCCTTGTCCATTTTGCCCAATCCTCCGCAGCCTGGAAGGGCAACGAGAAGGGCGAGTGCGGGAAGGAGAAAAGCCAGAGTTTGGCGAAGGGGGTACTGCATTTTCATGAATCGTATCGCGGGCAAAAGTAAGGGTTCCAACAACGCCAATCAGGCCTGAACAACCCCCATAGAAGAGAACTTTCTAATACGGGCATCGATGCGCTTGTCGGGGTTCTGGACTCGGAGTTTTCGGAGGTGCTTTAAAATCTCTTCTTTGACGGAGCTAAACGCCGCCTCGCGGTCGTTGTGAGCGCCGCCCAAAGGCTCGGAGATGATCCCGTCGATGAGCTTGTTTCCCAACATGTCGTCGGCGGTCAGCTTCAGTGCCTCGGCAGCTTTCATTTTGTGGTCCCACGAGCGCCACAAGATGCTCGAGCAGGATTCTGGCGAAATGACAGAATACCAAGTATGCTCCATCATGAGGACCCGGTCTCCTATACCGATGCCCAAGGCACCGCCTGAGGCGCCTTCACCAATGACCACACAGATCACGGGCACGCGCAACTGCATCATCTCGATGAGATTGCGGGCAATGGCTTCTCCTTGTCCCCGCTCTTCAGCCTCCAATCCAGGGTAAGCACCTGGGGTGTCTATCAAGCAGATTACTGGGCGGTTGAACTTCTCGGCCAACTTCATCAAGCGCAAGGCCTTGCGGTAGCCTTCGGGGTTGGCCATGCCGAAGTTGCGGTACTGGCGCAATTTGGTATTGGCGCCCTTTTGCTGGCCCACAAACATCACGGGGAGGTCGTCGATCATGCCGAGTCCACCCACCATTGCCTTGTCGTCTTTGCAATTCCGGTCGCCATGGAGTTCCATGAAGCGTCCGTCGGTCAATGATTCGATGTGGTCGAGGGTGTAAGGCCGGTCAGGATGACGCGATACCTGTACCCTTTGCCAGGGCGTCAGGTTGGCATAAATCTCCTGGCTGATGGCCTCGATTTTTTGCTCGAGGTCGGCCACGGTGCTCTGCATGTCGACCTGGCCCTGTCCATCGATGTCCTGGGCTTGTTCGAGCTGTTCGCGCAATTGGCGGATGGGCTCTTCGAAATCGAGGTAGTTCATCTGGGTGTTTCCTCAGTCCACGCTTTGCACGGCGCAGAACTTACACAAACCTAAGTTCAGAAGATGAGTCTGACGAAAGTCTCGGCGAATCATTGTCAACCGCCGTACTTGAGTTTCGCGACCATGGCCCGAACGGCTTTGCCGCGGTGACTGATGCGGTTCTTCTCTACCGCAGCCATTTCGGCAAAGGTGGCATTGCCATCGCGGGGAATAAAAATGGGGTCATAACCGAATCCGTCTGCGCCGCTGCGCTGTGCCGCGATGGTGCCGGGGCACAGTCCTTCAAAGGTTTGGGTGGCCCCATCAGAAGTCAGGGCGATGACAGTTTTGAATCGGGCACCGCGGTCGGGTTGATCCTGAAGGGCGGCGAGGAGCTTGTCCATGTTGGCGTTGGCGTCCTTTTGTGGTCCCGCATAGCGCGCTGTGTAAATACCAGGAGCTCCGCCGAGCGCATTGACCTCCAGGCCTGTATCATCTGCAAAGCAATCCACGCCATAGTGGGTCTTCACATATTCCGCTTTCTGAATGGCGTTGCCTTCGATGGTGTCGGCGGTCTCGGGCACGTCTTCGTGGCAACCGATGTCATCCAAGCCCACCACCGTAAAGTGTGCTGCGAGGAGTTCGGCGATTTCCTTGACCTTGCCAGGGTTCCTTGTGGCAAATACGAGGCGGGGTAGCGTCATGGTGCGAAGATGCAAAGGCCTCAGGTTCGGCGGACTTTCCCTGAAGCAGTTTCTTCAAATGTCTCCCGAAACTCTACTGCCCGAGGACGGGCGTTGCCCTCTTCTGACAGGGCCTCGAGGACAGCACTTGTCAGCGCAGCATCGGTGGGCCCCTCAACCACAAGGGTAACGCGGGCACCGAGGCGGTCGTCAGGTCTGCCGCAGACATACCATCTTTTGGCCTTCAGCACACCTTGCAAGTGGGCCGACCAATGCCGCTCTAGGGCGGCCGGATGCAGTTTGAGCCCGCCGGAATTGATCACGTCATCCTGCCGGCCCAACCACGAAAATTGTCGGGCAGCACCTGCTGGTGAATGGGCCGTTTCTGAAAGGACTTCAACCGCGTCTTGTGTGACAAGTCCGTGCACCCCGCGCCCAGGGATGTCGAGCACGAGTGTGCCAGAGTTAGAGGCGCCAATCTGAACACCGGGTAAAGCCGTGTAAGCTTCCGTCCCCAAAGTGCGGGTGGCCACGTGGGTCAGGGTTTCCGTCATTCCAAAGCCGTGGTAGATGTGGCATCCCGTGTCTTGCGCGGCTCCTTGTAAGGCGGTTTCGAGATCGGGCGAAACCGGAGCTCCTCCGAGAAGCAGAAGCTTGAACCGGCGGAGGTGCCCAGATTCCATGAGGTGCTGTGCTTGCAATGGGGTCGCAACAGCGAAGTGGTAACGGCCATCTGGGGCAGGGGACGCTGGTACTTCAGGAGCGGCAGCAGGCTTCGACACCGTCAGATCCCACCCCAAAGCCAAGGCCCTCCATACCATCATGCGCCCTCCTGTCCCCTCAGCGGGCAGCGGGGACCAAGCCGTGACGGGCATATCGGATGTCTGGTCCAGCTTGAAATGCAGCGCTGTGGCCTCGGCAGAAGCGACAACGGCTTCCATAGAAAAACGATGCTCTACCGGATGGCCTGTGGTTCCAGAGGTGTAGGCCATTGGACAAGCACGCTCCCATTGGTCTACGGCGGCATGGAATCCGGTGGTCCACTCTGCACCTCCAGAAGGAGCCTGCACGAGGCCTTCCGCGGAAATGCGCCAGACCCCGCTCATGAAAGAATGGACGAAAGGTCCCATCCGAGAGCGCCAGGACTGTCTCCTACGCCCGGTTGTTCGATCCGAAGGGTGCCGGCATCCACCACCAAAGGCGCGGGGATGTTCTCTGTGAAGAGGCTGCCCGTGCCGAGCCCTTGAGGAATCTTGATGGCCTCCTCTAATGTGGCGTCCGCGGCCCATTGGGCAATGGCATTTAGGCCAATGTTGCTCTCCAAAGCGCTGGTAGCCCACCACTTGGCTCCAACCTCTGCGGCGAGGTCGATCCAGTGGTTTGCCTCGACAAGTCCGCCGATCAAGCTGGGTTTCAAGATGACATAGGCGGGTTGGATCACATGCAGCATGTTGCGCCGAAGTGTGGTGTCGTGCACGCCGATCAATTCTTCATCCAAGGCAATGGGGATGGCAGAATCCGCGCAGATGGACTGCATTTTTTTCCATTGACCAGCCCGAACGGGTTGTTCCATACTGTGTATGTCGAAGGCCGCCAGCCGCTCGAGTTTGCGCAGGGTGACGTTCAGATCCTCATCGTCCAATCCGCCATTGGCATCGAGCCGCAGGGTCACCTGATCAGAAGGGGCCATGTCGCGAATGGCGCGGAGGCATTCCAGCTCTTGTTCAAAGTCCAATGCACCGACTTTGAGCTTGAGTGTGTCAAAACCGCGCTCAAGCAATGATGCCGCTTGGTTGACCATGTTGTCGGGGTCACCCATCCAAATCAAGCCATTGATCGGGACGGGTTGGCCTTCGGTGAAAGGGCCTGGAAATAGCGTACGGTCGCCCTCATTGAGCAGGTCAATCAAGGCCGTTTCGGCTGCAAAGCGGACCGCCGGGTATTGCAGGCTCATGGATTTTGGATCCAGTGTGCCCGATGCGGCCAATTTCTTGAGCTCCATCCTCGCCCTCGGGGCGCTTTCCGGAGAAAGCCCCGGGATTAAGCTGCATTCACCGATTCCAATGCGGCCATCTTCTTCAACATCCTGTGCCACCACAAAAAAGCTGGGCTTTTCTTGGAGTACACCGCGCGAGGTTCCGGCAGGCTGTTTGAACTGAAGCGTGCGCTCTACAATGCGGATGTCAAAGCCTGTCATGCGGTGGCGCTCAAAAAGAAGAACAAGGAAATGGCAAAGGTGCTCAGCGCGATTTTTTTGAGTTCGCTGTCCAGCTCGGCAGGGTCTTGGGTCCGAAAAACGAAGGCCAAGTGTTTCACATGAACCAGTCCAAACAATCCGTACCACAGTTTGCCGTGCCAGGGACCGCCGGCATCCAAAGCCCAAAAGCCCAGCAAGGCTGCCCAGGCGCCGCCCAGCAGAACAGCGTGGTAAACTTTGCCCTTGTCAAAGCCCATGCGCACGATCAAAGTGTGCTTGCCAGTGGTGGCGTCTGACACGTGGTCCCGCAGGTTGTTGAGGTTGAGCACGGCGACGCTGAAAAGCCCGATGCTCATCGATGGCAGCAACCACAGGGGGTCAAAAGTTCCTGCAATCAGTGCTGCAGTGCCAGCGACACCTGCGGCTCCAAAGAAGACCAGCACGCTGATGTCGCCCAGACCGCTGTATCCGTATGGCCGGTCCCCGGCGGTGTAGGTGTAAGCAGCCCCAATGGCCAAAATCCCCGTTCCGATCCAGAAGAGCGCGGTCAAAATGTGGTCGCCTGCGGCCAAGAAGACGGTGGCGATGCCCACCAAAAAAGCCAGCACCGCTGTGGCGATGACAGCGCGCTTCATGTGTGACGCAGCAATGCGGCCAGAAGCCACAGCCCTGTCGCTGCGCTGGTGACCTTCAGCCCGGTCGGCTCCATTGTTGAAGTCGCCGAGGTCGTTGGCAAAATTGGCCAACACCTGAAGCAGGATGACCGTGGACAAGCAACCGGCAAACAGCGGAGCGAAACGCGTTTGTGGAACACCTGAAGCCGCTGCCAATGCGCCTCCTGTTAAAACACAAGCGCTGGCCAAAGGCAATGTGCGCAACCGCGCGGCCTGTATGAAGTCTCGGAGCATGTTCCTCAGGGGAACTTGGGATACTGCTGGAAATCGGGGTCCCGCTTTTCGAGGAAGGCATTCTTGCCTTCGTGGGCCTCTTCCATCAGGTAATACATCAGCGTGGCATCTCCAGCAAACTCCATCAGTCCAGCCTGACCGTCAAGTTCGGCATTGAGGCCGCGCTTGATCATGCGGATGGCCAATGGAGAACGCTTCATGATGGTCTTGCACCATTTGACGTAAGTCTCCTCGAGTTTTTCCAGAGGGACTACGGTGTTGACCAGCCCCATCGCCTCCGCTTCTTTGGCTGAATACTGCTCGCAGAGGAACCAAATTTCGCGGGCCTTTTTTTGGCCCACGTGGCGGGCGAGATAGCTCGATCCAAACCCTGCATCGAAGCTGCCGACCTTGGGGCCTGTTTGGCCGAAAATGGCATTCTCTGAGGCGATGGTGAGGTCGCACACCACGTGCAGGACATGGCCGCCTCCAATGGCATAACCATTGACCGCTGCGATCACAGGCTTGGGCAAAGAGCGGATCTTTTTGTGCAAATCCAGCACGTTTAACCGGGGCACCCCATCGCCTCCGATGTAGCCTCCCGTTCCCTTGACATTTTGGTCGCCGCCGCTGCAAAAAGCTTTATCGCCAGCTCCTGTCAAGACCACCACACCAATGTCCTGTCGCTCGCGCGCGATGTCCATGGCCTGGAGCATCTCCACATTCGTCTCAGGGCGAAACGCGTTGTAGACCTGCTGACGGTCAATGGTGATGCGGGCTATGCCCTCGCAGAATTCAAACCGAATGTCCTCGAAAGGATGAATTTCTTCCCACTGTCTTTCGTTCGCCATGTTGTGCGCTTTGGAGATTGACAACGCCGGGGCCATGGTTGTTCGATTGAACACCACGAAGTCGCCGGCTTGGACGCAAATTTACACGCAGACGGCCTCCATGTAGCGCGCGTATGCCTCAGCACTTTCCGGACCTGGTGTGACGATTTCTAAAACCTGAGGGGCTGCAGAAGGGGCCCACCAATCTTTCAGGGCCTCTTGCAGCCCTGCTTCGTCTTGAACGCGCTGGTGGATCAATCCATGCAAGGCACACAGCGGGCGCAATGCTGTGGCGTGTTTCCATTCGAAGTGGCGCTCCAACAGGCCGGTTTTCGCCGGTCCATCGAGCCACCTGAAAATGCCACCGCCTCCGTTGTGGATCACAGCAATCCGCAGGGAGTGGGGAAGGGGCTGAATGTGAAAGGCGTTGGCATCATACAGGAATCCCAACTCTCCTGTGATCAGGGTAGTGGGGCGCCCTGCGAGGGCAGATCCTACCGCGGTAGAGTTGCAACCATCGATGCCAGCCACCCCTCGGTTTGACCACGGATGCGCGGGGCCCGTGCCTTCGAAAAGTTGGGCATATCGCACCGGGGTAGAGTTGCCCAGGTGCAGGTCCCACGCTTTGGGCAGGGCCATGTGCAGGCAGCGGTGTGCCCGGAGGTCACTCCAAGGCGCAGCCTCGACTGCTGCATCGTGGGCTGCGCGCAAGGCAGACTCCTGGTCCCACCAGTGCCGGTGCCATGCTGCCACTGTGGCATCCATCGGGCCGTCTTCCGTTGATCGCAATGCCGCTGCACCAGCTTCGATGCCGGCGTTGACGTCGCACCGCACAGGGCGCGGTGCGCGCGCAAAAGCGTGGGGAGCTTCTCCCGACGGCCCCATGTGAAGGTGCTCGAAGTCAAGTGCCGCGAGTGCCTCCCGCAGGCGTCTCGATACCAAAGGGGCCCCAAAGGTGACCACCAAGTCTGGCGCCATATCCGTTGCTGGACGTCCACGTTTTTGCCAGCTGGTCAGCCAGCGGTCGCAGGCAGATATGGCGGGAATGCCGGGTGCAAACAGGCCGCTGGTGGTGTCGCCTGCAATCAGGGCGAATCGGCTCCAAAATTTGAGGGACTCAGCTGAGAGGGGTGCGGGTTGAGTGCCACCGAGCAAGAGCACCTTTTCTCCACCTGCCACTGCTTGTTCAAGGCGAGATTGAAACCAACTTGGAGGGGCTTGAGCGGCCTTGGTCAAGCGGTCTTGTGCCGAGGGGGCAACGTCCTTTGGGTGCGATTCTAACGGCTTTTGCAGGGCTTCTGCTGGATAGAGGGGGACGTCAAATGGGCAGTTGATGTGGATGGGCCCCTGCTCCAAAGTACGGGCCATTTTCTGCAGGAGGTCATCCGCGACATGCCCTTCTGGGTGATCCCATGTGAATGATCCGCTCACGTGTTGAGCATGGATGTCGTCCTGCACCAAGGTTTGGCTCTGCCAAGTGTTGTGTGCTCCTGCGGGACGGTCTGCGGTGAGGCTGATGAGGGGGAGTCCAACCCGCTGTGCCTCCGCCAATGCGGGGCCGTGGTTGAGTGCTGCAGTCCCGCTGGTGCAACACACGGCCACCGGTTGTTTGAGGGCCAGCGCCATGCCCAAGGCGTGGTGGGCAGCGGACCGTTCATCCAACGCCACCACCACCTCAATGTCGAGGAGCGCAGAGGCTTGGATGAGGGGGGCGTTGCGCGAACCTGGGCTCACCACCACCGCGCCGAGCCCATTCTTCGAAAGCCCTGCAACGAGGGCGTTGGCCGATGCCATGGCAGGTGAACCCGAAGCGGTCATGGTGCCCAGTGGACAATGGGGTCCAAAACAGACCGGAGTTTATTGCGGGTTTCAGCCCATTCTGCAGCTGGATTGGATGCCGCGGTAATGCCGCCACCGGCATATGCCGTCAAGGTACTTTCGTGCAGATGGGCACAGCGCAGGTTGACGAAATAAGAGAGGTCTTGGCCTTCTTCCATGCCGACCCAGCCCGTGTAGTAGGCCCTGTCATGGCTTTCGTGCCCGGCGATGAATTGGAGCGCGTCGTTGCGTGGGGTGCCGCCGACAGCGGGCGTAGGATGGAGGGCCCGGATCACTTCGTGAAGGGGGCGGGTCGCCTCGAAATCTACCCATGTGCGCAGGTGCTCAATCGGTCCGTATTGGATCGTTTGCCGTTCGCCCATTCGGATGTCGGCACAACCGCTGTCTTGCAATGCCTGCAATGCCCCTTCGGTGACGAGTTCTTGTTCTTCGCGTTCTTTTTCGGTCCAAGGGTCGGACACATCGCCCATATGAGCCATGCGGGTACCGGCGAGGCAAGCGGTGCGCAGCAGGGGCCACTCCCCCTTGATCAAGGGCTCAGGCGAGGAGCCAAACCAAGTGCCCACCGCAGGGTTGGAAAAGGCCCAGCTGAACGATTCTGGGTGTGCCAGAGACAAACGTCGGACGACATCTTTGGTGTCCAACGCCTCCACTTCAACATTGAGTACACTCGAGAGCACCACCTTTTTGAGGGGACCCTTGGACATGGCTTGCTGTGCAGCTTTAACCCATGCGGCGTGCTCGCTTTGTGAGGTTCCGTCAACTTTACGGGCCCGACTTTTGACCGAGGGCCGGGCGTCGCGTACCAAAACCTCTTCGATGTGGGGCCGTCCTTGCAGCACCATTTCGGTCTGGTTTTGTGCCCGCTCCCAAGGGTGCAGCCTGAAGCACATGCTGCCTTCCGAGTCGGGTACCAGGCGCTCCATGTGCGGGGTGCCCGGGCGGTGAAACAAAACTTCGGTTTCAGAGTTTTGGATGTGACGATCGGCCATCATCCTTCTGGTTTTGGACTGGGGATCAACATCACAGTCAGGCGGCTTGTGCAGATGGCCCTGCCTGCTTCATCTTCAATGTTGATGTGCCAAACGTGGAGTTTGCCACCTTCGTGATGCAGGCGGGCCGTGCCGGTGACCCAGCCCGACTTGACCCCGCGCAAATGGTTGGCATTGACCTCGATGCCCACTGCAGCTTTGCCCTTGGGGGCTGCGATAAAGTGAGATCCAACCGACCCCAAAGTTTCTGCCAAGACCACGCTGGCACCTCCGTGCAGCAGGCCATAGGGCTGATGGGTCCGCTCATCTACAGGCATCTTGCCCACGACGGTGCCGTGTTCTACTGAGATCAATTCCAGCCCCAAAGACGCGCTGATGGTATTGCGGCCCAAGGCTTTGAGTTGTTCCGCATCGGGCATTGCCGACGCTGGAGAATCCTCTTTATTCACCTGGCTAATTTAAAGGAGGTCTAGACGGTTTACAGCTTGAGGTCCATGGATGTGACAAGTCGGAAGTGGATGGGGGAGCAATTTTTTTTCACCGCTTGAGGCAACGATTGGAAATCGTGTCGTCTATACACTGGATGCGGCCTTAAAAACGCCGCGTCGGTTTCAAAATCCTTGCAGGTTTCGGAGGGGGCAGAAATGCCCCCTTCATTCTTTTTAGAGCGCCACGTGCAGGAGCTTCTTGGTCTCAAACCAAGGGTCCTGGAGAACGTCAGCCAAAGACCATTCTAGCACCGGCTCTTGAACTGGAGCGAGTTCTGAAGCGAGGTCCCCCCCTTTCAGGTACAACACCCCATTGGGCAGTCCATGTTGTTGGTCCTCTGCGATCAAAGGCCTGACCCACTCTAGAAACGGCGCCATCTTGGTGACCGCCCGGCTCACCACAAAATCAAAAGGAGGGTGGTGGGTGAGCGTTTCCGCCCGGGCCCAAGTGCCCTCTACGTTATTTAACCCAAGCGATTGGGCCACAGCATCGACCACTTTGATTTTCTTCCTGATGGAGTCGCACAGGATAAAGTGCGTTTGGGGAAACAGGATCGCCAATGGCAAGCCGGGAAAGCCTCCCCCCGTGCCGACATCTAGAATTCGCGCGCCCGCTTCGGGTCTGAATACGCGGGCCATCGCCAAGCTGTGAAGCACATGTCGGGTGAAAAACGCATCGATGTCTTTTCGGGAAATGACATTGATCTGGGCATTCCATTCTCGAAACAGCGGCCCCAACATGGCCATTTGGTGGCGCTGGGTTTCTGAGAGGGTGGGAATGGGCGTTCCGAAGTCGTGACAGTCTACCGACAGGGCTGCCAGCAAGGTGTCTACGTTCCGAAAGTCCTGGTCGGTAGGGGCCACTTCAGAACTGGTCACGGTCTGTTTCGAGCACACCGGCGAGGATGTCCCTCGCCCGAAACAATTGAGCCTTCACTGTACCGAGGGGCAGGTTGAGTTCTGCTGCGATTTCGTCATAGCTGAATTCCTCGAAATACCGCAACTCCACCAATCGGCGGTAGCGGGGCTTTAGCTGGGCCACCACTTCGCGCATGCGGTTGACGCGCTGCTGCTTCTCCAAGGACTGGCCTGGATCCAAGCCGTCATCGGCCACCTGGATTTCCATGGTGTCGCCTTCGGCGTCGGTAAAGCCTTTGTCCAGACTCAGGGCTTTGATCCGCTTCTTGCGAATGAAATCGATGGCGCCATTCGATGCGATTTTGAAGAGCCAGGTTGAAAAAGCGAATTTGGGACTGTACTGTTTGAGCCTTCTGAATGCTTTGCCAAAAGTCTCGATCATCAAGTCCTCTGCATCGTCTTGGCTGTTGACCATTTTCAACAGCATGTAGTAAATGGGCTCTCTGTAGCGCTCCATCAATTCTGCAAACGCAGCTTGATCATGCTTGTCCAAAGCCCTAGAAATCAGACCAAAGTCGTACTTGGCCTTGTCGGAAAGGTGGTCGATTACGACCTGCTTGTCGGTGCCCGCTGCGTCCATGTCGGCGATGAGGTGAAAGCGTTCTGCACAGTGGCAATGGCGAGGAGGCTCCATCGAATCGGACCCCACAGGAGGCATTGCCACCATGGAAATGCATCCTTGCCCCACTCCTGTGAGAACAACGACAAGGTAAACGCACGAACGACAGCCGCAAGGGTCATGGCCGCAATCGGTATCCAACCCAGCTTGTGTAAAAGGCCAAGTGGAGCGGCTATAGCAGCAGCGATGATCATCGGGTCAAGCAGCGCGTCAAGGCCCAGTGAGCGGCGTGTGCCGCGGCCATAGCGGCTTGCGGTGGAGAGGTGCCGGCGCTTTCGTTGCCATCCGTCTTTCCAATCAGCGGCGGGCAACACCCCGATGGTTGCTGTCGAGCTGGGCGGGTGCACCATGCCAATGCGCAGTTGCGCTTGGACCGCATCTTGGACAAAAAGGTCATCGTCACCGCTGGCCAAATCGGCGTGGGCGTCGAATCCACCGATTTCTTCCCACGCGGCCCGGCGATAAGCGATGTTCCGACCTACACCCATGTAGGGGCGGTGCAACATGGCCTCACCAGCGTACTGAAAGGCAACGCGGATGGCGTCGAAGTAGAGAAGGCGAGGGCCTCCATCGGGCAGGCACACCCCCAAAGCAACGTCCATGCCGCCGGGACCATTGTCGCGATGCAGAGAAGTGGGGACCGGTGTGGTCAACGGTTGTGCCATCGCCATTGCCCACTGGGGCTGAGGCCTACAGTCGGCATCGGTCATCACCAGGATGTCGTGCTGGGCGGCCCGAATTCCAGTGGCCAGGGCGTCTTTTTTTCCCGGCCTCGATTTCGCGTGGTGGACAGCGGTCAAGTGGGCGTCCTGGGCTTCCTGGGCCCTCAGCCAGTCCCGGGTGCCGTCGCTGGAGCCATCGTCCACCACCAGCCATTCTACCGACCAATGCGCTGGAAATTGCTGTCCACGCCAATGAGACCAGTTCGACTGCAAGGCCGCCAGGTCATTGTGGGTGCAAACGATCAAGGTGACGGCAACACTGGGAGGCGGGTCTGATGGCTCCTCCAGCCCGGCAGAGGACGCAGTGTGATGTGGCAGGGCGCCAGTGGTGTTGGACCGCTGCAATGCCTTGTGCCAGCGCCAGTCCCATGCGATGCGAAGGGTGGCTGGAAGGGCGCTTAAAGCCGCAGCTCCAATGTCCCAAAGGGCCACCATATCACGGCCTGTAGGTGTAGTCCATCCGCTCTGGCCAACCGGCCACCGCGATGCGTACCGCTTGTTGTGTTGGGTCTCGAAAGCGCGTCAGGTCAAAGGCGTGTCGCGATGTTATCAGAGCCTTTCCCATGTCGCCATTGGCATTGTGGGTGATGCGCAAAGGCTGTTGCCGAGGCAGGGATTTGGTGGCCGCACCGTCGGAAATCAAGGTGAATTCATGGGTGCGGAATCCCCCTCCGTAGCGCAGTTCAGCGATCAGGCTGTCTGCCTCCACGCGCAACGCCACAACGGTATAGGGTGCAGGAGAGGGCAGGTCAACGTCAGGTTCTACCCAAGTTTCAGAGGAGCTCCCTGCTTTTTGGGACGAGCAACCGCCACACACAAGTGCCAACAAGGGGAGGAGGTATCGAAACCGTGACATGTTGAATCAACGGAGCAGGCAACGAACCGAGTATGTCGTGTCCTCCGAGGTGACCCTAAAGATGACCCATCCACGGGGAAGGTCGGAGACGTCGAGGGTTTTTCTGCCTGATGCAGAACGTGTAGGCCCTGACAGGACCCGCCCCAAAGCGTCAAATGCTTGGATTGAGGCGCCTTGTGGCAAACCATCAAGCTGAACAGATTCCGTGGCGGGGTTCGGCCAAATGCGCAACACCTGAGCGCTGCCCTCCTCAATGGACATCGCACTGGTGCAGAATTGTTCAAGGTCCGAGTCTGTGAATGTGCCGCCAGTGTAGACCACATCGCCTTCTGGATCGAGCACCGTGAAGCTCCCCTCACCGAAATCGCAGCACATCCCATCTCCATAACTGTCGTCGACTTGCAGGATGTAGCAGCCTTCTTCGAGGCACATTGGGATGGTCACCACCAGACCTGCTTGATCGTCTTCGTAAGGGCCGCCGGAGTAAACCACATTGCCCAATCTGCGGAGCTCCCAAGTGGTCTCACTCCCGTAATCATCGAGCGTCAACTCAAAGGAGAAGTCAAACGTATCCCCGGCAAACGCGGTGAATTCGATGGTGGCAGCGTTGTTGAAGTTGTTTTCGTCTTGCTGGCCGTTGATGGAAATCACATAGACTTCAACTTCGGTCGAGCCGTCTTCTGCCAGTATGCCGGGCAGGGCGATGACCTGATTCTCGTACTGTTCCAAGTTCCCGTTCCAGATTGTCGTTTGCTCCGCTCCAGAGTTGACCGTATAACCGATGACCGCAGATGTCAGGGGCTCGGTGCCAAAGTTGCTCAAGGCGACTTCGATGGTGACGTCGCCTTCACCACACAAAACGCCTTCAGGTGCGCTGGCGATGCCGATGCCCATATCGAGGGTGAAGCTCGTGACGCAGCCCTCGCTCGGGTAACCGTCCAGCACTTCAACACCCAATCCAAGCGGGTCTAGATGCTCGGTGATGCCGTTGTTAAAGCTCACACCCATGCGTCCGTAATAGTCGAATTGGCCGTTGTTGACGTTGCCAGAGCAGGCCGCTGCCCCGCCATAGAGCTGGCCAATGATGCGGTGGTTTTGGTCAAACAATGGCGACCCGGACGACCCGCCTTCTGTGACGCCATCCTCCCAGGCGTCAATCCACCAAACAGCTGCTCCTGCTGCATTGTCGTGGTATGGAGCGTCCTCGTCGATGCAGATTTTCTTGAGGTCGCCTGAAGGGTGGTGAATGCCCGTTGTGTTTTGAACGTTTTCGGCATCGGTTCCGTCCCATCCCGCATAAAAAACATTGTAGCTCTCTGGCGGGGTCTCATCGAGAAGCAACAGTCCGAAATCTGAGGAGGCGCTGCTCTCCAAGAGCTCTGCCCCGCTCACGCTTTGGTTGGTTGGACCGGAGTTGCCCTCGCACCCTTCGGTTTCGTGATTGAAGTAAAAAGTCCAATTTCCTACGCTTCCACCAAGGCAATGGTTGGCGGTCAAAAACAGGGGGGTGCCATCCTGCGCAGTGTTGTTGACCAGTGCGCCTGTACACACTGCAAAACCACCCTGCACAATCAGTGCAACCGAACGCTTTTCGCATTGCCACGTGGCCCCTTCAGGACAGTTCACATTGATGTTGCAATCTCCACTGTTGCCAAATGGTCCGCGTTGCTCTCCGAGGGCTTCTGCAATGACTGCCGCTTTTCCAGCGATGTCGCGGTAAGCGTGCACCACTTGGTCGATCCGAAGTGCTACAGCGTCTTCCATGCCGGCCGGGACTTGGATTTCCACGACCACCGCATCACCGGCAACAAGCCCTGTGGCGAGTCCTCCCCAAGCCTTCATGTTCCGGTGGTCAAAGCCTCCAATGAACTCCATGCGGTCACAATTCCAGATGAACAATTTGCCGCCCTTTGGAACTGCGAACTCAGAAAAGGAGAGGCTCATGGCCAGTGCGCCCGGGGCTTGGATTTGCGTCCTCCAAACGGAAGTTCCATTGATGTCGAGCCATTGGCCATCGGCCAAACCAATGTCGACCGTGAATTCTTCTCCAAACCTCCAAGGTGCGCTTTTGACAGCGTCGGTGACAGCATCTGCGGCCTGAAGGTCATCCAATTGAATCTGCGGCATGCGGTGCACAGGCCATGCGGGATTGGATATGGAGGTGCCGGGAGAATTCCAAAAGGGAGATCCTCCGTGAGAAACTTGGGCAGCAAGAGGGAGCAAGAGCGCGAAAAAAAAGCCAATGCTCAGGGTGCGAATTACGTTGGTCATGAATGGGTTTCTACTTGCAGGTAGGTGAATGACGCATTTCAGCATCTAAAGGTTGCAAGGTGGCTCAATCAGGCCAATTCGTCACCACTTTTTCCATGGCGAAAAGTTCATCCCTCAAGCGGGCGGCATCCATAAAGGCCAGCTCCTTGGCAGCCCGTTCCATGTCTCTTCTTGTTCGGGCCATGAGCTTTTCCATGGCTTTGCGGTCCTGTGCTTGTACATAACCTGCGACCACAGGATCTTCCAAAATGCCCACACCGGATGCGGCAGGCTCAGCAGCGATGGGAGAGGGCCTCTCCTCGATGAGTTCACTCTGCTCAAAGACCGTCTTCTTCGAACGTTTGACCTGCTGTGGGACGATGCCGTGCTCCTTGTTGTAAGCCTCTTGCTTTTCCCGCCTCCTCGAAGTCTCTTCAATGGTTTGGGCCATCGAATCGGTCACTTTGTCGGCATACATCAGAACCCGACCGTCCACATTCCTCGCGGCCCGGCCCGCCGTCTGTGTCAACGACCGGTTGGACCTCAAAAAGCCCTCTTTGTCCGCGTCCATGACCGCCACGAGGGAAACTTCTGGAAGGTCGAGCCCCTCCCTCAAGAGGTTTACCCCGACAAGCACATCGATGACCCCCTCTCTCAGGTTCCGGATGATCTCAATGCGGTCGAGCGTTTTGACCTCCGAGTGGATATAGGAGCACGAAATGCGCAGCCGGTCCAAATAACGCGACAGTTCTTCGGCCATGCGCTTGGTCAATGTGGTCACGAGGATGCGGTCGCCTGCCTCGATGGTTTTTCGGATTTCACCTATGAGGTTGTCCACTTGGTTTTTGCAAGGACGGACCTCGATCGGGGGGTCCAACAGGCCTGTGGGGCGTATGAGTTGCTCGACCACGACGCCTTCACTTTTCTCCAGCTCATAATCAGCTGGGGTGGCGCTGACGTAAACAATCTGGTTTACCATGCCGTCAAACTCCTCCGACATCAATGGGCGGTTATCCAAGGCAGAAGGCAATCGGAATCCATGCTCTACGAGCGAGACTTTTCTGGACCGGTCACCCCCGTACATGGCCCCAACTTGAGGCACAGTCACATGGCTCTCGTCCACCACCAATAAAAAGTCATCCGAGAAGTAGTCCAGCAGGCAGAACGGACGCTGTCCCGGTTCCCTGCGGTCGAAATACCGGCTGTAATTCTCGATGCCATTGCAGAAGCCCAGCTCTCGCATCATTTCAAGGTCATGGGTGGTCCGCTCCTCGAGCCTCTTGCCTTCGATGAAGCGTCCTTGGCTGTTGAACCATTCCACCTGCTTGACCATGTCTTGTTGGATCTCCCAAATGCACTGGTGCAGGGTGTCCTTTCCGGTCACAAACAGGTTGGCGGGGTAGATGCGAAGGCTGTCAAATCCATGCAGCACTTGCCCGGTTTCGGGGTCGATGGTCTCAATGCGTTCGATTTCATCTCCCCAAAAGTGGATGCGAACGGCATGGTCTGCATAGGCCAGGAAGACGTCTACAACGTCGCCCGTGACCCGGAATGATCCGCGGTTGAATTCCCCGCGCGTCCTGTGGTACAAGCTTTCGACGAGCCTGTGAAGCAGGGCATTCCGGCTGATGACCTGGCCTTGTTGGACTTCGATGACGCTTTTGTGAAATTCGACAGGGTTTCCAATGCCGTAGATACAGCTAATAGAAGCCACCACAATGACGTCGCGGCGTCCGCTCAAAAGGGCTGAGGTGGCGGAAAGTCGGAGCTTCTCAATCTCTTCGTTAATGGCCAGGTCCTTCTCGATGTAGGTGCCCGAAGAGGGGATGTAGGCTTCGGGTTGGTAATAGTCGTAGTAGCTGACAAAGTACTCTACGAGGTTGTCGGGGAAGAACTCTTTGAACTCGCTGTACAACTGCGATGCCAGTGTCTTGTTGTGGCTGAGTACGAGGGTGGGCCGTTGGGTGCGTTCAATCACGTTGGCCATAGAGAAAGTCTTTCCCGATCCCGTGACTCCGAGCAAGGTCTGGTGGCCAATGCCACTTTCTACCCCTTCAACCAGTTGGCGGATGGCCTCGGGTTGGTCGCCGGTAGGCTTGAATTCGCTGTGGAGTTTGAATGCACTCATTGTCGGGCACAAAAAAAGGGGGCATCGCCCCCTTTTCTCATGAAAAGTCCTTGAAAGGACCAGATATTATTCTGCGACCACCTCAAATGAGATGTCGACGACCACTTCTTTGTGGAGTTTAACCTTGGCGGTGTAGGTGCCCAAGTCACGGATGACTTCTGCACCAAGGTCGATGTTCTTGCGGTCCACCGCATGTCCAGCTTTCGCCATGGCCTCGGCCAATTGAATGTTGTTGACGGAACCGAAAATCTTGCCGCTCTCACCTGCTTTCGCCCCAATTTTGAGGGAAATGCCGGCGATTTTCTCGCCAAAGGCTTTCGCATCCTCCAAGGCCTTCAGGGCCTTGTGGGACTGCTGGCGCAGGGTCTCGGCCACCACCTTCCGGGCGCTTTCAGTAGCTACTGCAGCAAATCCCTTGGGGATCAAGTAGTTCCGGGCGTACCCATTCTTGACGTTGACGATGTCGTTCTTCGCTCCGAGGCGATCGACATCCTGCTTGAGAATCACATCCATGGCTCAGTGAATTAGACCGCTGCTTAACGCAGTTGGTCAGCGAGGTAAGGAAGCAACGCGATGTGGCGGGCCTTTTTGATGGCCTTGCCTACGCGGCGCTGGTATTTGAGGCTGGTTCCAGTCAGACGGCGGGGCAAAATCTTGCCTTGCTCGTTGATCAGCATCAGCAGAAAGTCGGGGTCTTTGTAGTCGATGTACTTGAAGCCCTTCTCACGGAAGCGGCAGTACCGCTCGCTCTTCGTGTCGATGGCGATCGGGTTCAGGTAACGGACGTTTTTGTTGTCGGCCATGATCGTTGAATCTGGTGCGTTCAGGCTTTGGTTTCGGTCCCAGCTGCAGTCTGCTTGGGCTTTTCACGGCGGTCCGTTTCACGGTCGCGGCGGCCTTCAGCATACTCAATGTGGAACTTATCCATCCGAGTCGTCAGGAATCGGATGACCCGTTCATCCCTGCGGAATTCGGTTTCGAAGGGGAGAATCACGGAAGCGTCTGCTTCAAACTCCATCAAATAATAGAAGCCTGTAGACTTCTTTTGGATGGGGTAGGCAAGCTTGCGCATGCCCCAATTCTCCTCATGGGTGATCTTGGCTCCCTTGTCTTTAAGGAGGTCCTTGTACTTCTTGATCACGTCCTTCGTCTGTTCGTCAGACAGGACTGGCGTGATGATGAAGACAGTTTCGTATCGATTCCGGGTCATTATGCTTGTCGCAAAGGGGGCGCAAATCTACGCGAAATGCCGGTGTATCACAATAGGTTGGTCGAGGATTCTTCACATCGGCCCCGACACGGGCAAAATGTGGGCCTCCTGTGCAAAATTGAAACAAGGATGTTCGCCCTGCAATCCCCACCTTTGAAACATGGCAGAGGGCAACTCTTTCCTGGTTTCCGCAAGGAAGTACAGACCGACCACTTGGGAGACCGTTGTGGGCCAGCGGTCCATCACAGACACTTTGCGCCACAGCATAGAAAGTGGGCAGATCGCCCAAGCTTACCTGTTTTGTGGTCCCCGTGGAGTGGGCAAGACCACCTGCGCAAGAATCTTTGCAAATGCCATCAATGGCTTTACCGCCGAGCAGGCTGAGCGCAGTTTCAACGTCTTCGAACTGGATGCAGCCTCGAACAACGGGGTAGAGCATATCCGCAGCATCATTGACCAAGTGCGCATTCCACCTCAGGATGGCGAATACAAGGTGTATGTTATCGACGAGGTTCACATGCTGTCCAAGGACGCATTTAACGCGTTTCTAAAGACCCTCGAGGAGCCTCCGCGTCATGCTGTTTTCATCTTGGCGACGACAGAAAAGCACAAGATTCTGCCCACCATTCTGTCCCGGTGTCAGATTTATGACTTCCGCAGGATCACCACAAGGGACATAGCGGAGCACTTGGCCTTCGTGGCGGGTGAAGAGGGGGTGCAAACCGAATCGGAGGCGCTGAATGTCATCGCCCAGCGGGCCGATGGTGCCATGCGGGATGCGTTGAGCATCTTTGACCAGATGGTCGCTTCGAGCACCGAAGGCGTGACCTACGAAGCGGTGACCCGTCACCTCAATGTCCTCGGTCATGACGTCTATTTCAACATCGTAGACTGCGCATTGGAGGGGCGCATTGGAGACATGTTGCTGCAACTTGAAGAGGTGGTGGCGGCAGGCTTTGATGCCCATCATTTTGTCACTGGCTTGGGGCAGCACTTGCGCAACCTCATGGTGTGCAAGGATGACGCCACACTCGGACTCATGGAGGCTGGAGAATCGGTGGTGAAGCGGTTCAGTGAGCAGGCGAAACGCTGTGGCTTGCACTTTTTAGTGGGTGCCATCGGCCAAGCCAATGAAGCCGATCAGCAGTATCGAATATCCCGACACCCAAGGCTATTGGTCGAACTGATGCTCATGCGCATCGGCTCCCTCGAAGCGGTCAGCGCGGAGGGGGCAAAAAAAAAATGAGCTCGTTTCCATCTTAGGATGGGGCGTGGCATTGCCGCAAAAAGCAGAGGTGGTTCGCGTGGAAGTTGCACCGGCCACACCACAGCGCTCAGATGATTCCATGGAGGCGCGCGCTCCCCATCCTGCTCAGCGTCCCCTGCCCCCGGAGGAACTTGGGTCTTCAGAACAAGCGGAGTCCGCTCCGGTGTCTGAGTCAACTCCCGTTGCGGCGGGTGACGTGACCAAGACCACCGTGGTTGAAGCGCAAGAGGATGGGCCGGTGGGCGTCGAGAATCCTGCCGTTTCTGAAGCGTCTGCCACAACTGAATCCCCTGTGGTTCCTGAATCCCCTGTGATTCCTACAACGCCGGAGAGCGAGGTGGAGCCGGCGAAAGAGGCGCCTGAAAAGGCCGAGATCGATGCCAACCTGGCCACGACTTTGGGACGCCCAAAGGTGTCCAATGCCCCCACTGGAAAATTGGGGGCGCTTTTGGCAGGTCGAAGCATGCTTGCTCCGGATTCCATGAATGGAGAAGGGGGTGAGGGTGATGGACTGTCTGATACATCGCAGTTAAAGGGCGCATACGATCACGATCGAGTCATGTCCGCCTGGTCAGATTTGATTCAAGACCTCCGCGACAAGAACAAAATGGGAATGGCAGCCACCCTGGCCACGGGAGGGGTGACATTCGATGATCCCGCCCTGAAGTTGGTGGTGGCCAATGATGTTCAATACGAGGAGCTCAAAGAGTGTGCCACCGAGCTTCTTCACTTCCTCCGGGTCAAGGTGGGCAACGGCAGCATTGCTTTCGAAGTGGAGGTCGGCGACGAGGTGGCCGCCCCCAAGTTCTTGACTCCCAAGGACCGTTATAAGCATTGGGCATCGGAGAACCCAGCGCTGGAGGAGCTTCGTGTGAGGTTGGACCTCGATTTGGGTTGAGTTCGCTTGAACCTCCTCATGTTTTCCTTGTTGCTCCCTTATGTCTTGGTTTTTCTCTCTTATACATGAAAGAGCGCAGGCTATGCCCTCTTGGAATGCATCCATCACCTTCATGGTCGTGGCCCTTCTGGGCTGTACTTCAGCACTGGCTCAGGATGCCAAAGTTCGGGGTGTTGTCATCGATGAGGTCACCGGGGCGCCAATGCCTTTCGTCTCCGTGGTCATTCAAGGGAGTGCTACCGGAGTGTCTACCGATCTGGATGGAAAATTCGAGCTGGGAGGGGTCAAGCCAGGTGTGGTTAACCTCGCCTTCAGCTCCATTGGATACCAGCCGGCCACCCGGTTGGAAGTGGAGGTTACCCCGTCCCGAGCTGCATTTCTCACTGTAGAGATGTCGCCCCTTGCCGTGGCGATAGAGGCGGCAGAAGTCGAGGCCACCATTGGGAAAGGAGAGGAGGAGGCTCCTGTATCCCTGAGGCGCATTGGAACCAATGAGATCAAGCGCAATCCGGGAGGAGGACGTGACATCAGTAAGGCGATTCGCAGTTTGCCGGGTGTAGCGGCCATTCCCAGTTTTAGGAACGACGTGGTCATCAGAGGGGGAGCGCCCAATGAAAACCGCTTTTACATAGACGGCATCGAAATTCCGAACATCAACCACTTTGCCACGCAAGGTGCGAGCGGAGGCCCTGTGGGCATGATCAATGTGGACCTCGTGGAGGAGGTGGAGTTCTATTCAGGAGCATTCCCAGCTACGCGCGGCAATGCCCTTTCGAGCGTTATGGAATTCGGTTTCAAAACAGCGCGAACAGATGAGTGGACTTCCAATGCCGTTGTGGGAACGAGCGACCTGGGGTTGACTTTTGAAGGGCCAACGGGCCCAAACAGTTCGCTGATTTTGAGTGCCCGCCGGAGCTATCTGCAGTTCTTGTTTGAAGTATTGGGGTTGCCATTCCTCCCCATTTACAACGACTTCCAATTCAAATGGGTACACCAGGCGAGCCCCAATGAACGCTGGACGGTACTGGGCATTGGCGCCTATGACGATTTCCAGCTCAACCTGACGGTGGCCGACGACACCACCGCCGAAGACTACCTCGATCGGGTGGCGATTTTGGATGCGCTCCAAGTCAACAAGCAGTGGAATTACGCCATGGGGGTCAAGTATGATCGGTTTACCGAAAATGGAAGATGGACTTGGGTGGCCAGCCGCAACATGCTTAGCAACCGGGCATACAAGCACCAAGACAACGATGTGAATCTGCCCCTCACCCTAGACTACCTCTCCCAAGAGATGGAGAACAAGCTGAGGCTTGAACGGCGGGTTTATGGCGATGATGGTGCCAAGTTGACGTGGGGAGCCCAGTACGAGTTCGCCAGGTTCAACAACAGCACATATGCCCAGCGGTATGTGTTTTTGCAGGATACACTGTTGACGTTCGATTTCGAAAGTGCTTTTGACATGCACGAGTATGGGGCTTTTGTGCAGGCTTCGAAATCCATGGCCGATGGACGTGTTGTGCTGAGTGGAGGAGTCAGGATAGACGGCAACGAGGTCAATGAGAAGATGGTCAATCCTCTTCGGCAGTTGAGTCCGAGAATGGCGCTGAGGTGGAATGTTCGACCAGGTTTGAGTTTCAATGCCAATGTGGGCAGGTACTATCAGCTCCCTTCCATGTTGATTCTGGGATACGCCGAGTCAGGCGTCCGCATCAATGCACTGGAGGCAGACTACATAAGGTGTGACCAATTGGTAGCGGGCTGGCGTTATGACATTGGTGAACGTAACACGACCATTGGACTTGAGGGATTCTTGAAAGACTATTCAGGAACCCCTGTAAGCAGGACTTCAGGCATAGCGCTGGCCAACTTGGGTGCTGATTTTGGAGTGGTAGGCAACGAATCGGTTCGCTTTGACGGACAGGGGCGTTCTTATGGAATGGAGGTGCTGGCCCAGCGGCGTCTTTACAAAGGAGTCTATGGATTGCTGGCTTATACCTGGGTGCGTTCGGAATATGAATTTGATGGGACCTATGCGCCGAGCGCATGGGACAGTCGGCACATCGTTTCGCTCACCGGTGGCGCCAAGCTGAAACGGGATTGGGAGATTGGAGCCCGTTGGTTGTACAGTGGAGGGTTGCCATTCACTCCTTATGACCTGGACGTCTCGATGGACCAGGCATACTGGAACAGTCAAGGGACACCGCAATTGGACTATGCAGCGCTCAATTCCGGCAGGAATGCCGCGTTCAGCCAACTGGACCTGCGCATCGATAAGAAGTGGTTCTTCGAGAATTGGAGCCTGGACATTTTTATGGACATTCAAAATCTGTTTGGTCAAGTACCCGACGCGCCGCCCGCGTTAGATGTTGTGCGGGACGCGTCAACGGGAGTACCTGAGTCCGATCCCATGGACCCCTCGCGCTATCAGCCACGCTACATTCAGGCCAATGCGGGATCGGCCATTCCGGCCATCGGTTTGATTGTCGAACTTTGAAGTGTGCGCGTAGACAAGTTCCTGTGGTCCGTTCGATTGTTTAAAACACGCTCGGTGTCAACCACCCGGGTGAAAGAGGGAAAAGTCGAGGTGGAAGGCGCCGCTGTCAAGGCCAGCCGCGAATTGAAGGTGGGCGAAACCGTGCGTGTGAGGACAGGTGCGCATTTTGAATTGGTGGAAGTTTTGGGCTTTCCAAAAGGACGGGTTGGCGCAAAATTGGTCGAGGAATATATAAAAGACCTAACGCCAAAGGAGGAGAGAGAGAAGCAGGCGTTGACCAGAGAGGTAATGAGGGAATTACCAATGAAATCAGGTAGGCCGACGAAGAAGGATAGGCGAAATTGGGAGAAATGGCAGGGTTGATTACATATGAGTTCAGTCGAATTACATCGGGTGAAACTTGGCCCTTGCGCGCAGCCGTACTCTGGCCAGAAAAAGAAGCAGGTCCTTCTTGTCGAATTCCGACTGATGACCTGCCTGGAACGTTTCACTTTGGAATACGCTGTGGAAATGAGCTGGTTTCGATAGGATCGTTCGTGCCAGAACAAAAGCCAGAATTGCCGGGGGCGGTGCATTACAGGTTAAGGGCCATGGCGACAGGAGAGGGTCACCGAAAACGCGGGGTCGGACGCATGCTCATCGAGGGGGCAATCTCGGCTCTGGCGGAGAAGAATTGTACGGCAGTTTGGGCGGATGCCCGGCACGTGGCTTTGGGATTCTATGCGCGTCTGGATTGGGACGTGATTGGACAGACCTATGAGGTACCGTTACGAGGGCCTCATCGGATGGTTTGGAGGCGTATCTGACGAAATGATAAATGCTTCGTCTATGAAAAATGGACGTTCCCAATATTATACATATATAATACCGGAATATTTTGAGCAGAAATATTCTTAATGCTTTGTTTTTTAGTGGTTTAAACGTCTGCAAAGCCGTGGGAATTAGGCGTGTAATAATTTCAGAAAGGGGAAAAGGTGTGTCAATTTCCGAGAGCCAAAAAGTCTCGCTATGTCTCACCAGAAGTTTTCTGTGCTTCTTTGCAGCTTTCTCGTTCTCTGTTTGACCAATTCGTCAAGCGCAGCGACAAACTCATCAACGCACCTTCTAAGTCCATCCTCCTCTGTCGCTCCTGCTCCAGATGAGGTAGTATCATTTACAGGAACGTCCAGCATCGTTCACAGTGTCACAGCTGCGATGTTCATGACTCCGCCTGATACGCAGGGCCCCACAGTGACCCTTGACGAACCCGATGATGTGAACTTGACAGGATGCCTGTCGGACTTCTCATACTCGACCGCCACGATGGGCAAGCTGTTTTTTACAGTTTCGGACGACTGTGGTTCAGCTACAGCATCGTACACGACTTCTGACGATTACAGTTATTGTGCCGAGGCAGACGATGCCAATCCTGAAGGAGGCTTGGTGATCACCCGGACTTTTACACTCACTGCGGAAGACTGCTATGGCAACCAAACGGTAGAGTCTGTGACCCAAACCATTACTGTGACGGACAATCTGGGTCCTGCATTCACCAGCACCCTTCCTAATGACACCACAGTAGACTGTACCACGGTTCCAGCGGCTTTGACTTTGACCGCGTCGGACTCATGTGATACTGACGTAAGCATCAGCGTCAATGACGCCACTACCCCAGGCTCGTGTGCGGGGAGCTACACTTTGACCAGAACCTATACTGCTGTTGACGATTGCGGAAATGAGACATCGCATGTTCAGACAATCACGGTTCAAGACACCACGGCACCAGTCGCTGCGGCACAAGACATTACCGTCCAACTCGATGCGTCAGGCAATGCCAGCATCACAGGCGCGCAGTTGGACAACGGCAGTACAGACAATTGTGGTTCCTTGACTTTCTCCGTGGACATCACCTCCTTTGATTGTACCAACATAGGAGCCAACACGGTGGTCTTTACAGCACAAGATGATTGTGGATTGTCCAGCACAGCTTCAGCTACTGTAACGGTGGAGGACAATGTGAATCCTACTGCTATTGCTCAAGACATTATTGTTCAGCTGGACGCAACGGGGTCAGCCAGTATTACCGGAGCTCAGGTTGACAATGGTTCTAATGATGCCTGTG
>CBFHUP010000009.1:0-53761 GCA_965659115.1 uncultured Flavobacteriales bacterium
CAATGGGTATGCCGATCAGCATGAGGGCGTACAAGGAGACGTGATGTCTTACTTGCGGCAATGCGAAACCCTCCCTCCTGTGGTCGTGTTGGACCCTCCCGCGTATGCCAAAAGCCGCTCGGCCCGCCACAAGGCCGTTCAAGGCTACAAGCGGCTCAATGCTGAAGCGCTCAAAAAGATGCCGAAAGCCGGATTGCTCTGGACCTTTAGCTGTTCTCAAGTCGTGGACGCCCAGCTGTTTGAAGACACCATTGTGGCCGCCGCAGTAGAATCAGGGCGAACAGTGCGCATCCTCAGGCGATTGGGTCAGCCCGCAGACCACCCCACGCGCGCCGGACATCCAGAAGCGCGCTACCTCAAAGGTTTGGTGTTGCACATCGACTGATTCGCGGAGGTGTCCCATGCACCTGTGGTCCTCTTTTAGGGTTGTAAGCGGCGGATGGACCAAGCTCCTTGTTGGAGCTCAGCGCTGATCCGGTCGTGCATCCGTCCTGGCCGTCCTTGCCAGAATTCCACCTCTTGAATGTGCAGCAGAAACCCTCCCCAATGCTGGGGGCGTGGAACGGTTTGGCCATGCGCATTGTTCTGCTCATCCCAAGATGCCTGCAGAGCTTCGCGGTCTTTCACTTGCTCACTTTGGGCCGAAGCCCACGCACCGATTTGACTTTCCCGCGGACGGGAGGCAAAGTAGCGGTCTGAATCGGCACCAGACATCTGAACTACACGCCCCCTGATGCGCAATTGTCGCTCAAGGGCTTTCCAAAAAAACGTAGCCGCCGCATGGGGATGCGCCAACAATTCCTGGCCTTTGGCGCTGTGGTAGTTGGTGTAAAAAGCCACCGACCATCCCCCCTCGGTCTGCTCTATGGAGCGCAACAATACAATGCGGGCATTGGGATGTCCATCGCGTCCCACAGTGGAGAGCGTCATGGCGTTGTAGTCTGAAGGATCTGATGCCTTGGCCTCTTGCAACCACCGCCTTAAAAGCCCGATGATGTCGGCATGGTCAAAATCCTCCAAGTTGCCCCTGTCATAGGACTTTCTGTCCTCGAATTCCGTCATATCCATTCAACCACATTGTGCCCCGGTTGTTTTGTCAATGGGGCTTTTCTGCAATGATCAAGAAGTTGCCGCCCTCGTCTGATAGGGCCAAACTCTCCCCACTTCTTTCAACGTAACCGATGCGGTGAATGCTCGAAATGTTGAACCCGCAGTCTTCTACCACGTCTACAATTCCCTGTTGGGTGAAGTAATGCAGAAACGAGACCGAAGTGCCGTTGTGGCGTTTGTAAAACAAATCGCCCTGCTCATACCCTTCCTCGCTAAGGTTCAAGTCCTTAAATGTCCGGAGGGCTTCAGGGCCCCATTCATTGGCATTGTCCAAGTTGAAGACATCGAAATAAAAACGTCCGCCTGGCTTCAATGCAGAATAGACCTTTTCCAAGCTCTCTTTGCGCTCTTGCTCTGAAGGAATGTGACCGAACGCGTAGAGGAAGGTAATAGCATCGTATGCGCCACGCTCTGCTCCACATTCATTCCAAACTCCGATGCGGGCTTCAACCCCACGATGGCGGGCTTGTTCGGCCATCGAAGCGCTGATGTCAATTCCTTCAACCTTGTAATTCAACGCTGACTTCTCCCGAATGCCCCATGCCCGTCTTCCCGTTCCGCAAGCGATATGCAATACGCATTGCGGCTGCACAGACCTGAGGTCTTCGGCCAATATCTCATCGATGCGGGCTGTGTAAAGGCTGCGCTTTGAACTGGCGCCATCGAGGTCATCATAGCGGGCTGCATGCTCCGCATAATAACGGGAAATGGAGTCCATGATTTCACCGTTCGACGGCTTGGGAATCAGCGGGTAGAGCCTGTGGGTCTCGTTGCCTGGTATCACATTGAGGGGGACAAACGAGAACGCTTCTTTTTCCAAACTTCGAAACCCCTCCAAATCTTGATTAAACGAAGCTGTGGTTGCTTTTTCATTCAACACTCCACGCCAGCATCGGTCAGCATCGTAGAGCACCATACCGTCCAAGTCTTCCAAGGCTGGGGCATAAAAATGCACGGTGATCAAAGGGTGTTCTGAACTCGGATTCACGATTTTGTGAATGGTGCCATCGGGCTCTGGCAAGACTCCTCCGGCCTTCACGCACAGAGCTCCTTGTTCCCTCAACTCTTGGGCATCCGCATCGAAAGAGTACTCTACATTTTCTACTTCTCCTTCGACACACAGCACGTAGCCCCAAAATCCTTCGTGATGATGAATGGCACTTTCCACCCCCGGAGGCCAATGCAAAATGACCACCTCAAAAGGCTCCATGAGCAAAATATTCCGGGCATAGTTTCCGGAATTCGCATCGAAGTCAGGCACCAATCCCGTCAAGTCCAATGAAGCGCAATCAATGTCCCGGACACAACGTCCGAGCCACTCAAAATCAAAGCCTTCCGGAGTGTTTTTGCGGATTTTTTCGATCAGGTCGCGCATGGCCTTTGGTTTGCAGAGTGAATATACGACTGCACAGATGTGCATCCTTGAGGAATGGGGACAATTGAAGCGGGATGAAACCTTTTGGAACCGGACACAGTATCCGGAGTCGATTCCAAACTGTTGCCCTATGTCCAACCGACGCATTGTGAGCTATGAAAAGCTCGATCAACCCATTCGCTCATTGATCAAGTCCCGTTATCCCGACGGATTCGATGGATTGACATTCAACCTTCGATTGCCCACGAGCAAAGAAGTCTATAAGATGATCCGTGTGGAAATGGCCGGGATTCAATACATGGTGAAAGTGGGGCCCGCCATCGAAGGCGTGGACTACTCCATCGATTGATTTTCCTCTCAATCTGCTGATTTATTTTCCTGCTCTACGCATTTGAGGGTTGGTTCCGAACTTCGGGGCCAACCCTTTCTTATGAAGTGCACATTTCCGAGGCCGCTCCTCTCCTTCTTTTTTCTGTTCTTGACCGGTGTATGTTCGGCCCAATTGACGTGTCAGCCCATGGTCGGACATGTGGGATTGCGGGACGCGAGGATCTGGATTCAGACCCAAGCCCCAGCGACTGCGACCATCGTCTGCTGGGCGGACTCCATGGGAAATGCACCCACTGAAGTCACTTTGGCAGCCGAACAGGTGGTCTCGAAGGCACAGGCCAATACCGCCACTTTTGACCTTGGCGACCTGCAGCCGGGAACCGATTACCGCTTTCAAGTGCTGGTGAACGGCGAGCGCGTGGTCCGAGGAATTGACACCTTGCTTCAACGCTTCACCACCCAGCCCCTTTGGCAATACCGGTTTGATCCGCCGCCATTTACTGTGGCCTTAGGGTCTTGCGCCTTCATCAATGAGCCGGAATTTGACCGTCCTGGCCGCCCATATGGTGGGGGATATGAAATTTTTGATGGCATTGCAGCGCTTGATCCCGATCTGATGCTTTGGCTGGGTGACAACGTCTATTTCCGGGAGGTGGACTTTTACTCACGCTCGGGAATGCAGCACCGGTACAGCCATTTGCGGCGCTTGCCCGAACTGCAAAAGTTGCTCGGCACTTGCCCCCATTATGCCATGTGGGACGACCACGATTATGGTCCTGACAATTCCGATGGAAGCTGGGTCCATAAAGACTGGGCGGCCCAAACGTTTGGCGAATTCTGGGCCAATCCTTCACAGGGACTCCCTGACTTGCAGTACCAAGGGGTGACGACCACCTTTAAGTACCACGACGTCGACTTTTTCCTGCTTGACAACCGCTCTTTTCGCGTCAACCATGACAATGTGACCCAGCCTTCACAAGTATTGGGCCCAGAGCAGGTAGACTGGCTCATCCAGGCATTGCAATACAGCCGCGCCCCGTTCAAAGTCATCGCAGTGGGCGGCCAGTTCTTGTCGGACTTCGCAGGCTACGAAAACATGGCATTGTATCCCGAGGAGCGGGACGGCATTTTGGACCGCATTGCTCAAGAAGACATCCGCGGTGTGGTCTTCCTCTCGGGCGACCGTCACAATTCAGAACTCACCGAATTGGAAGGGCCGAATGGCAAAAAAGTCATCGACTTTACCTGTAGCGCTTTGACCAGCGGCACCTATGACCACAGTGACGAGCCCAACACACGGCGTGTGCCAGGGACCATGGTTGGGACGCGCAATTTCGGAACCCTCGAAGTGACCGGTTTGCGAAAGGAACGCATCATGACCATCCGCACCCATGACGCCCAAGGGGCAGTCATTTGGGAACGGGAATACAAGGCCTCCGATCTCTGATGCCCTGCTTTATTCGCCCTGCTTGACCAAGCGGATTACAGAGCCACTGCCCTGCTGGTCCATGGCCCTCAGGAGGTACACACCCGCTGGTCTTCCCGACAGCGTGCCGTGCACGATGCTGGACTGCACAGTCTGGAGGTCCAATCGACGGCCCGCGACATCGGTCAATTCAAGAACGCCTTGGAATGGCCTTGCAAACTGCACCTTATAGGCGTCTCGGGTTGGGTTGGGCACCACGGCAAACCGCGGGCTTCTCCACTCTTTGATGCCTACAGGCACAGACACCACCACCGTGGTAGAACAGCCGTCATCACCGGTCACTTCCAAGGTCCAATCCCCTGCCCCGAGGTCGTCGGGATCTTCTGCACCAGTAGATCCGGTTGGACCTGACCATTCAAAAGTGTAGGGCTCCACCCCACCGGTTACAGTGACAGAAACCTCCCCATTTTCTTCCCCAGGATTGGCTCCGCCGATTTCATCGATGGTCACGACCATGCCTTCGGGATCGACCACAACAATGCTCGCCGTATCGGTACAAGTAAATCCGCCTGTGGTCAGTACGGTCACGTCCACGAAATATTCACCAGCGAACAAGCCGAGGAAATTGCCATCGATGCTGGCCGGATCTCCATTCAATTGATACGACGTCGCCATGACGTTCCCCGCCACAAATGCCGAGACACTCCCATCATTTCCTTCGGCGCATGCCGGTGATGATGCCACCAAGAACAAGGCGGGGTCCGGAGCTGCGCCAATGGTGAAGACCTCCACAGCACTGCAAGTAGAATCGCCATCAAATACCTCAAGCAAATAATCTCCGGGAGGCAGGTTCGAAAAGCTCCCGCCGCTCCAAGGACCCGATTCTGCGAATCCTGGGGCCGTGAGCCCAAAAAAGACCGAATCGGTCAACGCCGAATCCACGGCCACAATGGCCGCCCCATCACCGAATTGAAAACATGACTCATTGGTGACCTCTGGTGGCGACAACACCAAGTCGCAATATGTGCAACTCCCATCTTCCTCAGTGGCGCCGGGATTGTAGTTGGATGCGCTTGCATCCGTGCACCCGACACACGAGGTGTATTCGCAATTCGCTGCGTCTATCGTGGCATTGACCTCAAAATTGCAGGCTTCTGGATCCAAGCAACCCGCGCAGGAGGTGTATTCGCAAAGTCCACTCTCAATGGACGCGTCGGGGTTGAAGTTGCAGGCGGTAATGTCGGTGCAGCCATAACAACTGAAATCACACAAGGTCAAATCGTTGATTACTGCAGTGCTGTCAAAGTTGCACGCTGCCAAGAGCCCGCAGCCCGCGCAGGATGCGTAATCGCACGATCCATCTTCGAATGTGCCGAAAGGATTGAAGTTACAGGCCAGTGAGTCGAGGCATGCCCCGACTTCTACTCCATCGCAGACGAGGACGAAATCAAAACCTCCCACTGCTGGTGTGACAGCATTGGATCCTGACACATGAAGAAAATACTCCTCCCCTTCTTCACTTTCCCAGTCCGCTGAAGAAGACAGGAAATTCTCAAAGCACGGGTCAGCGAAAAAATTCGATTCGTCCTGATCGTCATTTCCTACAATGCAATCTAAGTTGCCACAATCGCCCGTATAGACGCTCAGGTAGGTGTCGTATTCCGTATCCTCGAAACACAAGGTGGCCCTCAAGGTATCCCCTGTCCCCATGATGGTGTACCACAACCCTCCATGGTAGTATTGGCCAATGTTGAACTGGTCGCAAAAATCACTGGTGGTGGTGTCCGCACATTCTGTTGTGGCTGAGACGATCTGGCCGCAGGCAATGGGATCGGCAAAGCCGCATTCGTCATTGTCTACGGGAAGACAGAACCCTGCACAATCGAAACCGGGCTGCGCATAAAAGCAGCTGCCATCCTCTTCGGTATACACCGGAGCCCAATTGCAGGCCTCTGGATCGGTGCATCCTGGAAACTCAAATGGATCACAAACACCGTCTTCGTCCTCATCACAGAGGCACCCCCCATCGCAGTCAAAACAGAAGAAGGGATAATCACAAGACCCGTCGTCTTCTGTTGCTGCTTCGTCATAATTGCAGGCCTCTGTGTCGGTGCACCCCAGTACTGCGCAACTCGGCGTCCATGTGCAATGCACAATGGTGACTCCTGAATCAGCGGCCAGCGAGAAGGTCGGCTCCATCAAAAGGTCCACCTCCGTTGTATCTCCATCGGTTGTCCACCATGCCGATGCCGACAACAGTGGCCATCCCCCCAAGTCAAACGTGACCACAGGAGCCGACGTGTCGGCTTGAACCAAAATGTCAAATTCCAAAGTGGCCTCGCCGTTGGGCGGAATGGAAGCCACGGTGTAAGACGCGTCCAAAGACAAACAAGCCCAAGGCAAAATGCTGTCGGGAATGCAAAGGCTGTCCACACCCTCATCAAACCCCATGGTGGCGGAAGTGTCGACTTGAAGCTGCAGAGAAACAGTATCTGCTCCCAAAAACACCTGAATGCCCACGGTATCCTGCGGTGCGCAAGATTGAGCATGGGCTCCCAAAATGAAGAGGAGCAAAAAGGAAAGAACGAAGGCGCGGCACTTGTTCAATCTTGTGAAAGTGCCGGGTAGAATGGTTGGGATACTCATCATGTGAAATTTCCGCATTCTTTGCGGGTTATTAAAATGAAAACGCCGGCCCAGAGGCCGGCGTTTTACAATCACTTGCAGTTTCGGAGGTCAGTGGCGTACCACGACACGCTGGGTAGCAGTCGCTTCTTCCACAGTAATGCGTACTTGGTAGACTCCATCGGCCAAGCTTCCAAAGTCCAAGGGCATGCGGCTTCCGATGCTCAGCGCCTCTTGGCGGAAGACACGGCGACCAGCGCCATCAAAGACTTCGAGGATGGCGTCGTTCACAGCTTGTCCCAACTCCATGATCAATTGACCATTGGTGGGATTCGGCATGAATGAAACCGTGAGTGCCCCGGTGACTTCAGCCAGTCCACTGGTGGTCAGCGTCACCACTTCGACTTCAGAACATCCGTTTTCGTCTGTGACGGTCAACGCATATGTTCCGTCTTCGAGTCCGGCAATGTCCTCCGTATCATAAGGGCCATTGGGACCATCCCAAGCGAAAGTCAAATCGCCTGTTCCACCTTCTACAGAAACTGAAATCTCTCCGTTTGGTGCTCCGTCAGGATCGGTAGCATCATCCACGGTGATGACGATCGCTTCTGGATCGGCCACTTCTGCAGCGATGTCGGCCTCACAGCCATTCGCGTCGGTTGCTACAACGGTGTATGGACCGGCGTCCAATCCTTCAAAGTTGCCATCGGCGCTGGTTTCTCCACCCAACTCATAGGTGATGTCTCCTGTTCCACCTTCGGCAGTCGCCAAAATAGCTCCGTCCATGCCGCCGTTACACAAAGGGTCAGTGGCAAAAGCCAGCAACACGATGGACGCAGGCTCATTGACGAACAGAGACAATGTATCCATGCACATCAGGGAGTCCATTGCGATGACCTTGTATGATCCACCAGCGAGCTGGTCAAAAACAAGGTTGTTTTGGAAGGGGTCTCCCTCCAAAGCATATACCACGGAACCATAACCTCCAGTCGAACCTTCGATGGTGATGCTTCCGTTGGCTTCTCCAGCACACAGCAAATCAACCACTGTCACGGCTGTATCAATGGCCAGTTCACAGTAAACACAGGATTCGTCATCGATGGTCGCTGTTGGATCAAAGTTCGCAGCGGTTTCATCGGTGCAACCCAGGCAGCTGTAGTCACACAATGTCACATCGTAATCCGTGGCGTTCGGGTCGTAGTTACAAGCACCATCATCCAAACAACCGGCAATCTCATCTTCGTTGCAGACTCCGTCGCCGTCTGAATCATTGATGCAGACGCCATCACAATCCACGTAAGGTGAACCATACAAGTCAACTGGGTAGAGGCAGCCATCGTTGATGGTGGCAGTCTCGTCATAGTTACAGGCCATGTTGTCTGTACATCCCGCACAGCTCTCGTAATCGCAACTTCCGTCGTCCTCTGTTGCAGTAGGATCGTAGTTGCAAGCGTCTTCATAGATACAGCCATCTACTTCAGCTTCGTCGCAGATGCCGTCACTGTCTGTATCGCTGATGCAATCTCCAGCACAGTCCACATAGTCGACCCCGTAGAGATCAGAAGGGAACAAGCAGCTGGGGGCATCATTGATGGTGGCAGTGCTGTCGTAGTTGCAGGCCATCTCATTCAAACAACCGGAGCAGCTCTCCGTTTCACAAGAACCGTCGTCGTTGACAGCCAGGGGGTTGTAATTGCAAGAAACCAAGTTGGTACAGCCATCGATAGCAGGCACAAGGACAGCATCAATCACGTGGACCACACCGTTATCGGCAATCAGGTCGGCAATGATGATTTCAGAATCGTTGATGAAAATGCCATCTGCAGTGATGGAGATGGTGGCACTCTGGCCATTGATCATTTCAACAATCATGCCGTCGCTGAGCATATCGCTGGTCACTGAATCTGCTGCAACGTGATAGGTCAACACATCGGACAATGCCGTTGGGTTGCTCAGGAGGTAATTCACTACCGCATCGGGCAGCGCGTCGATTGCTGCATCTGTTGGTGCAAAGACCGTCCAAGCGCCATCGTTGGTGAGTGTTCCATCCAACCCCGCCAGTACAATCAAGTCTTCGAGCACTGTGTGTGCCTCGCTGGCTTCAATAATGTCAAAAACGCTGGCTGCTGGATAAGCGCAAGTGCCATTGTCATCTGTTGCGTTGGCATCGTAGTTCAAGGCCATCTCATCGGTGCAACCTCCGACTTCATCCTCGTCACATACACCGTCCATGTCGGCATCATTCAGGCAGTTGCCGTCACAGTCCACATAATCCACGCCGTAGAAATCCTCGGGGAAGAGACAATCGTCGTCAGGCGCCACACAGGCGTCACCAATGTTGAAGTTGAAGAAGAGCGCATTGGCTCCGATGCCATTTTCGAACACCTGCACGTAAAAGTTGCCTGCGACATCGCCACTGGTGGTGAGTTGGGCAATAAGGACCTGCTGGTTGGCGCTGTTGGCAGCAATACCATTGGCATCACCGTTCAAGGCGAACCAACTGCCACCGACTGCGTCATTGATGATGATGTCTGTTCCGGGGGCTCCAAATCCAGGATCGAAGTTGGTTGCCCATGGATTGGATGAACCTTGCACTGTCGATACTGGTGCTTCACCGCTTGTTGCGACTGGTGCTGATGACAATCCGATGGTTACCCACGAATCGTAGTTGAGGTTGGGGAAGGTTCCAAACAGCGGGGGCTGAATGCCATTTGGCGTGACTCCGCCGAGTTCATCGTTGAAGAAGTCAGTGGTAGTGGTGACTTCCGTCGGGTTGGACATGTCGCCCGAAACGGAACTGAGGAAATCGGCCGCATTGGCACACTTGACATAATAACGGTAGGTGGTCATGCCTGCGAGGTCGCCTGCAGTGTGCACCATGACAGTGTCCACGATCAAGCAGTAATCTGCCTCAATCACTGCAGCACTTGGGTCATAGTTGCAAGCCACGGGGTCGGAACATCCTTCTTCTTCATCGCACAAACCGTCTTCGTCTTCGTCGTTCAAGCAAACACCATCGCAATCGACATAGTCGGTCAAGGGATATGTGCAAGTGCCATCATCCTCAGTGACATCCATGTCGTAATTGCATGCCTCAGCATCGGTGCATCCTTGACAGCTGTAGTCGCATGAACCATCATCGATGGTGGCGTCCATGTCGTAGTTACAAGCGCTCGCCTCGGTGCAGCCTGCGCATGATGTTGACTCGCATGAACCATCGTCGATGGTAGCATTCATGTCGTAGTTGCAAGCGCTGCCGTCGGTACATCCCAAGCAACTGGTGAATTCACAAGAGCCATCTTCGTCGGTGGCGCTCTCATTGTAGTTGCAGGCGGCCATGTCCGTGCACCCGCTGGTCTCGAGCTCATCGCACAAGCCGTCCATATCAGCGTCGTTCAAACACTCCTCGTTACAATCGAGGTATGTCTCAGTGGGATAGGTACATGACCCATCATCAACACCCGCATCCTCGTCATAATTACAAGCCGCAGCATCGGTGCAACCAGGATCTTCAGCACTGGGATAAACAAAGGTGGGACGTTCGTCATTCACCAAGTATTCATCGAGACCATCACCATTGATGAAGATTTGGGTATACATCGACATGGAAAGGTCTCCGTCGGTGGTGAATTGGCCAGCCAAGACCTTGAGGTCAGTTCCTGCAACTCCATTGGCATCACCGTTCAAGGCATACCAAGCTCCTCCAATGGAATCGTTGATGACAATGTTAGCACCAGCGGCGCCCATTCCAGGGTCGAAGTTTGTTGTCCATGGATTCGATCCTGATTGAACCGTGCTCACTCCGGCTTCGCCTGCTCCCGCATTGAAGGCTTGGTCCAAGCCAATGGTCACCCAACTGTCGAAGGGCAATTCAGGATAGAAGCCAAACAAGATGGGGTTGATGCCATTGGGAGTGGCACCTCCCAATTCTGCGTGGAAGAAATTGTCTGTGGTGGAGGTCACAAACGTCGGGTTGTTTAAGTCACCGGAGATGGAACTGAGGAAGTCTGCCTCATTTTCCATGGTGATGTAGGCGCGATAACAGGAGTAGCCTGTCAAATCAGTGGTGCCCAAAGTGCCGACTATAACGCCGATGTCCTCGGATACAACTTCTACCTCCAACCCATACTGGGCAGAAAGCATTGAGGGTAAAAGGCACAGGGCCAAGAGCAGCTTATGAAGCTTCATGAGTTTGGGGTTGGTTCAATTCGTCACCTGCAAAGTCCACCGTTTATTGACGCATAAAACGTAGGAAGACACTGTCATTTCAACATTTGATTCTGAATGATTCGCGTTTTGGTATAATACCAAATAGAAAAGGGCAGCCAATGGCTGCCCTTTTCCGCAATATGTCTTGGAGAATTACTGCTTCACAATGCGCAACACCTGAGCGGCGTTGGCCACATTCATCTGCAAGTAATACACCCCAGCTTCGACCGATGAGAGGTCGAGCATGTGTACGTATTGTCCAGTGAGGTTGCCCAAATCTTCACGGCTCACCTCGCGGCCGAGGCCATCTGTGAGGACGGCGAGGACAGACTCTCCCGTGAGGCCTTCCATGCTCACCGTTACGTTGCCATTGGTGGGATTCGGGAACAACTTCAGGTCGATCAAACGCACCATCTCTTCGATGCCACTGACCACAACAATGGTCGTGCTGGTGAATTCACAGCCGTTGCCATCTGTGATGGTCACTTCATAATCACCTGCAGCGAGGCCGCTGGGATCCTCGTCTGTGCTCGTAAACCCTGGTCCCGTCCAGTTGTAACCGTATGGAGGCGTGCCTCCGTCGACTGTAATGTCGAGAACGCCATCAGAATCTGTTCCATTGGCACCGTCGTTGGCTTCCACTGTCACCACGAGGGCATCGGGAGCGTCAACGGTGAACGTGGCTGACCCTGCGCACTCTGCGTCGTCCTGAACCGTGATGGTGTAATCACCTGGGGTCAAACCGTCGAATCCTGCATTGGGACCAAAGCTTCCATTGTCTATCGCGTATGTATATCCCATTCCGCTGCCACCGGCTGCTGAAACGTCAATTACACCGTCTTCACTGTCGCTGCACAACACATCGGTCACCGTAGCGGAGGCAACAATTTCAGCGGGACCAGTGAGTTCAACTGAAGCGTCATAGGAGCAGCCATTGCCGTCCACCACTTCAATCGCATAGTTACCGGCTCCGATCATGTCCAATGAGACCATGGCCAAGGTATCACCCGCATAGACGTATGAAATGGGGGTTGAACCACCTTGAACTTCAACCGTCAGGGCGCCGTCGGTATCTCCGAAACAGCTGGGGCTGGTCAACTCCTCTTGGGCTACAAATTGCGCTGGTGTTGTGACTGCAACGTCCATCAAAGTGTCCAAGCAACCGTTGACATCCTGTGCATAGAAGGTGTAGGTACCAGGCCCGAGGTCAAACGTGGTGTTCTCGTCAAAAGAGACACCATCGGTGCTGTAAGTGGTGCTGTTGCCGCTTCCACCGAAGTAATTCAACACGACAACGCCATCTTCAGAATCGGGGCAATTCGTGGGCACAATCGCTTGAGCGTAGAGGCTGAATGGCTGGGGCTGTTCAATGGAAATGCCAGGAGTATTGTCCACACATCCATTTTCGTCAAGGGCATATACTGTGTAAAGACCGACACCGATGTTCTCGAACAAAAGGTTTTCGGCTCCGTTTTCGAAGTAAGGAAGGCCGCCTGTGTCGACTGGAGCATCCAAGCTGTACATCACCATTCCTGTTCCACCTGTGCTGTTTCCGCTCAACACGGCATCAGTTTCGCCGTTGCAGCTGATGGGATCAGACAAACTGGCCATGACATTCAACGCCTCTGGGCTGTCAACAGTCACCATGGCTTCTGCAGTACAGCCTTCATTGTCGGTCACGGTGATGGTCTGCTCACCAGCAACGACGCCAGCGAAGAGGCCTGTGGCATTTTCAGAAATGCCATTTGAGAAGGTCAAGCTTCCTTGTCCACCTGAAACGGTGATCGAAGCGAAACCATCTGAGTAGCCGCTACAGCTCACGCTGTTGGATGATGTTTCAGTGACGACCAGTTGTGTGCCAGGGTAGTCACAAGCGAAAACACATGAACCATTGTCCTCGTTGGCTCCCATGTCATAATTCGTCGCATTGCTGTCCGTGCAACCAAACACAGCATCTGGAACACTGCTAAAAGGGATGGTAACCAGTGAGTCATTGGCCTGAACGCCCCCGACGAATGTGGCAACACTCACCACACCGTAGAGCACGGTGTCGGTGGTGAATTGACCAATAAGCACCAGGCTGTCTTCACCAGCATAAGCGTTGCTGTTGGGATACAGTGGGAACCAACTGCCACCAGTCTGCGTGTCGATGATGATGTCAGATCCTGAAGCACCATCTCCTGGTTCAAATTCAGGAATCCAGTTTGCGGAGGGGTCACCCACGGCGTTAATGGGCGCTTCGCCATTGCCGGAAACCGCAGGAGCTAGCATACCAATGGTGATGAAGCTGTCATATTCAAGGTCTGCGAACAAAGAAAACAATGCGGGGTTGTATCCTTCGTTGTCCCGTCCACCGATCTCAGCATTAAAGAAGTTATCTCCTCCTTGGATCTTGGTGGGGAAGTCTACATCGCCGTATACCGCCGTCAAGAAGTCCTCATCGGAGGCGAACTTGACATAGACGCGGTAGGTGTTGTAGCCCGTGAGGTCAGTTGTACCAATCATGCCGATGTTTTCGGCGTAGGTCTCAACGACAATTTCTGTGGCTTGAGAATAAGCAAGGGTGCTGCAGCATGCTGCCAAAACACCGAGTAGCAATCGCTTCATGCGTTTGATCGTGTTAATTGTGAATCGAGGTGCAATATAAAGGCGAAGCACATTAAGAAAACTGACTTTCATCATCATAGAATGAAGGGGATTTCCACGATTGATGTAAGAAAAAAAGAAGGGGACCCATTGGCCCCCTTCTCCCCTTCATGCTTAAAGTCGAATTGCAGTTACTCTACACTGAGCTGCAAAGTCGTGCGGTGCGTGGTGCTCGTGGCTTCCAAAATGTAAAGTCCTGAGCGCAAGCTTGCTGTTGAATAGGTCAACACAGCACCGGACTGCACCACTTGACGGTCCGCCATCACTGACTTTCCTGCCAGATCATAGATGCGAATATGCAGCAGCCCTTCCATGCCTTCGATGCGCAGGTTGACGGCGTCGCGTGCAGGATTTGGGAAAGCTTCAAGTCCCACAAAATCTTGCAACTCTTCGATCCCAATCACAGTCCCCACGGTATCTCCGTTGCAGTCCAAGCAACTGGTAAAACAATAAGCGCCGAGCACTTCTGGTGCACCGGAACGCGTGTGGGTGCGGTTGAACTCTCCGAAAGGGTTGCCCTGTCCACATCCACCTGCCTCGAAATCTCCCACCTCGGTGACGGTATTGTCAATGGCTCCGTCTGGATAGGGGTCACCATTGCAGTAGCGGTACTCAAAAAAGGCAGCTCCACTGACTTCGTAAGTCACATCGTAGACATTGTCGCCGTCAGCGTCGCTCATCTGGAGCGCTCCCGCCTGCCACTGTGGTGTTGTGATGTTGCCAATCAGCCACACCCCATTTTCTGAGACCGACTCGTTGGTCATGTCGATTTGAAATGTGATGGGCGCAGGATCGGGGTCGGGCACGCAAGATGCACTGCATTGGTTATAGCAGTACTCAATGGTCACAGGCGCATCGATCACCGAGAACACCCTGTTGCCATTGGACACACAATCGGCCGGAGGGTTCTCATTGTCGATGTTGCCATCGCCATCGCCGCCCCAATTGTTTCCATTGATAAACTTGAACTCGTAATCACCGGGCACCACGTCGATCGTGGCCTCATAAACCATGTCTCCATCGTCATCGGTCAAGAAATTCACGCCTGGGGTCCAACCTTGAAAACTGCCCGCCACGCACACTCCATTCACAGAGACTTCAGCTTGAGTGCTCATGTCCACCTTGAAGGTGACTGGAGTCGGCGCCACACAACTTCCGCAGGTGTTGTAGCAATACGCCTGGCCTGTCTCACTCATTTGATATACCAAGTCACCTCCGGTCAGTGCCATCGTGCGGTTGCCCTGGCTGGCACATTCGCCTTCTGGGTTTTCATCAAAGCCCCAAGCATTGCCATTGACAAACTTGAACTGCAGCGTATCTACTGGATCCAACATGGCCCCGTCCACCTGTGCGATGTAGGTGTAGATCAAGTCTCCATCGGAATCGTCCATCATCAAGAAGTTCGTTCCATCCCATCCATTAAAGTTGCCATTGATGTGCACTCCGACAGGATTGATCGCCTCCTCTTGGCTCATGTCTATCTTGAATAGCACAGTGGTGATGCCACATGCAGCGCAAGCACCAAAACACACCACAGGAACATTGGTGTCTCCATTGATTTCTGCATAGCGATCGTTGCTTCCCGGAAAAGCACACGCTTCTGGACACGACTCGTCGACACCCCAGGCGTTGCCATTGAGGAATTTGTACTGGATGGTGGTCAATGAGTCTGCCACTTCGACAGTCACATCATAGACGCCGTCCATGTCGCCATCGGTAAGCATGGTCCCCGCAGGGTCCCATCCTTGAAAATTCCCTGCGACGTGAACGCCTTCTGCAGCGACATCCTGGTTGGTCATGTCGACGCTCAGGGTGACGGAAACAGTTTGCGCCAAGATGGTCCCGGTCATTGCGAGGCCCATCACGGATAAGTAAAGGTGTTTCATGTGTGGTGTTTATAGGGTTGAAATTAATAGCCCATCCCGATTCTGAGCCACTCAGATTATTCACAGTTTTCAGTGAACTCTGCCCTTACATATATAGACGCCCATCTTTTACTCCCCTGTGATGGCCTTGCGCCAATCGTCATGAACGCGGGAAACTTTTCCAGCAGCCGTGTCCCAGCTGACCAAAGTGGTGGCCGCTCGGAAGGCCAGAGAAGTGCGCTTCGCATCTCCTCCCTTTAGAACGTAGCCTGCGTATCGAATATGGATGCTCGAATTTCCCAACCCGGAAGCCCCCAGTCTGATGATGAGCCGGTCTCCCGGTTCCACGGGCTTGAGGTAGTCCATTTCATTGTGGGCGACCAACACGCCGTGCTTGCGAAAGTCCCAGGGCTCTGGAACGCAGGTTTCGAACCAGGCAATCCGGGCATCTTCCAAGAACGTGAAGTACCGGGCGTTGTTGACGTGTCCAAACAAATCCATGTCGCTGTATCGCATGGGAACCTCAAAATCAACGGTCGGACCGAGCGCTTCAAAGGGCTCATTCATCGGATTTGAGGGGGTAGAATCGGGCATGGCGTCTTTTTTGGACCAAGACACAAAGGTCAACACCATCTTGGAGCCCGCATCCACGTTGGATTTCCGGGTTTTTCCAATTCTAACGTCAGTTTATTCACAAACTGCATAAAAACGTTCTACATCTCCCGTGGGGCGCGGGATTTCGCATATACATTTGAAAGGTTCACAACCCAAAAACTAAACCATGAACAAATCCGAACTCCGTGATGCCATGGCCGAAGGCGCAGGCATCAGCAAGGCCGACGCAGGCCGCGCACTCGACTCATTCATCGACGCAACCTCAAACGCCCTCAAGGGTGGTGAGCGTGTAGCCCTCGTTGGCTTTGGCTCTTTCTCTGTCACCCACCGGGAGGCACGCAAAGGCCGCAACCCACAAACTGGTAAGGAAATCACCATCGCAGCTAAGAACGTGGTGAAGTTCAAGCCAGGTGCTGAGTTGAACGACAAGGTCAAGTAAGACCTCAAGACGGCAACAGCCGAACATTCCCCGGCTTGCCATTGCGGCAAGCCGGGGTTTTTCTTTAATCCCACACCATGCAAGACGATCGGTACGCGCTTCTTTCTCCCTATCTCACAGTGGCGAGACGTGCACGGTTTGAAGCTGTATTGGGCGAAAGAACCCGCTGGGTCACGGCCGTGACCGAAGACCTGTATGATCCCCACAACATTTCTGCTGTACTCAGAAGTTGTGATGGCTTCGGCCTCCAATCTGCACACATCATTGAAGTCAACAATCCCTACAGGGTGTCCCCTGGTGTGGCCAAAGGAGCCTCAAAATGGCTGGACATTGAACGCCACCAGAACACCACAGAAGCGCTTCGAGAATTGAAGTCCCGGGGGTTCGCGGTGTGCTGCACCACTCCCCATACCGACGACACCACCCCCGAAGACCTGCCACTGGACCGGCCTGTCGCCTTGGTCTTTGGCTCCGAAGGGCCGGGTATTTCAGAGGAAGCCCGCGCAGAAGCCGATTATTTCGTCCGCATCCCCATGTTTGGATTTACTGAGAGCTACAACATCTCCGTAGCAGCAGCCTTGACCTTGCAATCGGTCACCCAAAGGGTGAGGTCCAATCCAGATTTGCCTTGGCGCCTGCCAAAGTCAGAACACAGCCGCATTTTAGGCGACTGGGCGTCCCGCACCGTCAAGGACGCTGACGGCCTCCTTCAGCGGCTCCGAAATGGCACGGACCTCGGTGATTCAGCCTCCCCAATTACGGAGCCCAGTACCCCATGACATCACCGTTATCGACCACCTACAGGGCGATACTCAAGTTGGCGCTCCCGATTTCTGCGGGCACCTTCACCCAATTTTTGGTCGTTCTCACCGACAACTTTTTTCTGAGCAAGGTGTCGGACTCTGCGCTCAATGGCGCGGGCAATGCGGGCATCTTGTACATCACGCTCGCCATGGTGGGACAGGGACTCTCCAACTGCGGTCAAATCCTCATTGCCCGCCGAATGGGCGAAGGGCGGACAGAAAGGGCGCTGGTCTTGTTGAGGACAGGCCTTATGGGCTTGCTGGTCATCGGTTTGGGCTTGGTCGGAATCGTTCAAATGGGCCTGCACTTTGGTTTTTCTGAGGTCTTCCGAGACCCGGCAACTGGCGTTGCGTTCACAGATTTCATGGCCATTCGTAAATGGGGGTTCCTTCCTGGTTTTGCCATGCTCATGATGTACGCTTATTTCATGGGCACTGCACGTTCAAAGGTGCTTATGGCCAGCATGATCGCGGTGGGCCTGGTCAATATTGCTGGAGATGCCCTGCTGATTGACGGGGTCTGGTCCATGGGCGCAGAGGGCGCAGCATGGGCAAGTTTCATAGCCGAATGCACGGGTGCACTGGTGCTGTTCACAGCGGTCATCCGTTCAAATGGCCATGCGTTCTGGGAGAAGGTTTTTTTGAATCAGGAGGAGATTTGGCATTGGGTCAAACTCGCCCTGCCCTTGGTGTTGCAATTGACACTGACCCTTGGAACCTGGAGCATGTTTTTCTTTTTGGTGGAGCAAGTGGGGGTGCTCGAGCTGAAGGTCAGTCACGTGGCGCGCAACTATTTCATGCTGGCGTTTACCGTATCACAGGGCGTTCAGCAAACCACACGCACTTTCGTGAGCACCTTGCTGGGGGAGAACAGAGGCGGTGATTTGCCGTTGGTACTCAAGCGACTTTTCACGGTGAACATCTTGGGCATTGTGCTCTTTGCACACGGGCTTTTCTTTTATCCAGAATGGCTCGCTGCCCCTTTTTTTGATGATGCTTTAGGCTTAGAAGCTGCAGGCAAAACCCTTCCCGTGATTTTTCTGGCCATGCTCATTTACAGCGGCAGTTCTGTCATGTTGAGTGCCATCCAGGGCAGTGGCCACACACGAACAGCGCTGGGCGTTGAAGTTTCGGCCATATTGATCTACTCGGTGTGCGCCTTTACGGTGACGGTGTGGTGGCCGCAGCCTGTTTGGCGCATTTGGTGGGTTGAGTTTTCTTATTTCTCCTCCATTGGGGCAGGATGCGCTTGGTTTTTGCTTCGCAATGATTGGAGGTCCAAGCAGATTTGAAGCCTGATTTTTTGGCTCCTTCCCCTTCCCTGCCCATTACCTTTGCCATCCATTTATGGAGCATTCCTCCCTTCGCATCGTCTTCTTTGGCACGCCTAACTTTGCCGCGGCTGCACTGCGCGCGCTTGTGCAGGGGCAACACGAGATAGTGGGCGTCGTGACCGCCCCCGACAAACCCGCTGGAAGGGGGCAACGCATGCACATTTCTGCGGTAAAAACTGAAGCATTGGAGCACCAGCTTCCAGTGGTACAACCCGAGAAACTCAGATCGCCGGAATTCCACGATCAGCTCCGGGCATGGGGTGCCGACCTGTTTGCGGTCGTGGCCTTCCGAATGCTGCCTGAATCGGTGTGGGGACTCCCCCCCTTGGGCACCATCAACGTGCATGGCAGCTTGCTTCCCGACTTTCGGGGTGCAGCGCCCATTCACCATGCCGTCATGGCCGGTGCTACCCACACCGGTGTTACGTCATTTTTTATCACAAGGGAAATCGACACGGGCTCGGTATTGCTGCAGCGCGGTTGTCCCATAGGGCCTGGCGACACCTCGGGTGACGTATATGCGCGGTTGATGGAAGCTGGTGCCGGCTTGCTCGAAGACACCTTAACAGCACTCGCTGCGGGCCACATCACAGGCATTGCGCAAAACGCATTGATCAAAGGCGACGAACGGCCTGCTCCAAAGTTGTTTCGACAAGACGGCCGGATCGACTGGCGGAGAACCAGTACGGAAGTGGTCAATTTCATCCGCGGAATGCACCCTTTTCCAGGCGCTTGGAGCACTTTGAATGGCGCCACTTTTAAAGTGCACAGAGTCAGCAAAGTCCCTGTGCCCAGCGACATTGAGGGCCTTCAACCTGGCCAATGTCATACCTCAACAGGTCAATGGTGGGTCGGTACAGCCGATGCTCCCTTGCTCATTGAGAACGCCCAGCTCGCAGGCAAGCCCGCCATGCCTGCGGAAGATATTTTGCGCGGTTACCGCTATCCTGCCACAGAGCTTGGCAGCGGGGGCCATTGAGCCTTTTTCGGGCAGGCGGCATGGTGTGGCCGTCCAACAGTGGGCCCCAGTGGGCTCCAAGAGTGAGCCTCAGGAATATGCCTCGTTGAGCAAGTCCAATATGCGGGTAGCTGAAGACACCACTGGGGTGCCTGGTCCAAAAATCGCAGTGACACCCGCCCCATATAGCGCATCGTAGTCTTCTCTGGGAATCACGCCACCCACAACCACCAGCACGTCTTCTCGACCCGCTCCGGTCAACGCCTCAACCAAGGCGGGCACCAGGGCCAAATGGCCAGCGGCCAAGGTGGACACCCCCACCACATGAACGTCGCTTTCCACCGCTTGGCGCGCCACTTCTTCGGGGGTTTGGAACAACGAACCGAGGTCCACATCAAACCCCAAATCGGCAAAAGCGCTCGCTATGACCTTGGCCCCACGGTCGTGTCCATCTTGCCCCATTTTGGCGACCAAAATGCGGGGCTGGCGGCCTACGAGGCCTGCAAATCGAGTGGCTTTTTCCACGGCCATTTTGAATTCTTCTCGGGCACCGAGGTGCTTCCGGAAAATACCACGCACAGGCCGATTGACCGGAACATGACGGTCAAAAACCCGTTCTACTGCATCGGATATTTCACCCAAGGTGCACCTTACACGGGCTGCAGCAACCGCCAATTCGAGGAGGTTGGACGACCCCGATGCACCCGATTCCAATGCGGATAGGGCTTTTTGAACGGCCTCCTCATCGCGGTTGGAGCGCAAGTGACTCAACCGTTCCTTTTGCTCTCTGAGCACGGTGTGGTGGTCCACTTTCAACACCTCCATGGACTCAGGAGCCTGTCCGGAAAACACATTGAGTCCCACGATCTTGTCGATGCCCGCGTCAATTCTGGATTGCTTTTCAGCGGCAGCTGTTTCGATGCCCCGCATGGGAAGCCCCTGCTCAATGGCCTGTGGCATGCCTCCAGCAGCTTGCATTTCTCGGATGATGGCATCGGCGGCATCGACGAGTTCAGCCGTGCGCCGTGCAACGGTGGAATCGCCCCCCAATGGGTCGACCCAACGCGTCGTACCGGCTTCCTGTTGGAGGATGAGTTGGGTGTTGCGCGCCACCTTGGCCGTGTCGTCTGTTGGAAGCGCGATGGCCTCGTCCAATGAGTTTGTGTGCAGGCTTTGAGTGCCGCCCCAAACCGCTGCCAGGGCTTCAATCGCCGTGCGGCCCACGTTGTTTAGGGGGTCCTGCTCAGTCAGGGTCCACCCGCTGGTTTGACAATGTGTTCGGAGCATGGAAGACCGCGGATTGGACGGGTTGAAATCGGCCATCCAACGCGCCCACAGCAGGCGGCCCGCCCGCAGCTTGGCCACCTCTGACATGACGTCCATTCCAATCCCCCAGAAGAAACTCAAGCGCGGTGCAAAATCGTCCACATGGAGCCCGGCCTCGACCCCGGCTTTGACATAGGCCAGTCCATTGGCAATGGTATAGGCCAATTCCAATTCCGGCGTCGCCCCTGCCTCTTGCATGTGGTAGCCCGAGATGCTGATGGAATTGAACTTGGGCATGTGCTTCGCGGTGTAGGCGAAGATGTCACTGATGATGCGCATGCTCGGACCAGGCGGGTAGATGAAGGTGTTGCGCACCATGAACTCTTTGAGGATGTCGTTTTGAATCGTCCCAGAAAGAGACCGGGCATCCACGCCCTGTTCCTCTGCCGCCGCGATGTAAAACGCCATGATGGGCAAAACCGCCCCATTCATGGTCATGGAAACCGACATGGTGTCCAATGGAATCCCCTCAAACAGGAGCTTCATATCGTCGATGCTGTCGATGGCCACGCCCGCTTTTCCAACGTCTCCTGACACCCGAGGATGGTCGCTGTCATATCCGCGGTGGGTGGCCAAATCAAAGGCCACACTGAGGCCTTTTTGTCCCGCAGCGAGGTTCCTTCTGTAAAATGCGTTGGACGCTGCGGCTGTGCTGAATCCAGCGTATTGTCGAATGGTCCAAGGTCGGCTCGTGTACATGCTGGCGTACGGGCCGCGCAAATACGGTGGAACACCTGCGCCGTGGCCTTCCCAATGCAGCGCTGAAGCAGCACCATTTGAAGGCGGAAGGGCCTCTACTGTCTCGATGGTGCACGCACCGGGCCCTGCATCAAAAACGGCCTGTGCGGGCTTGTTTTTCCATTCTTCCGCATAGGCGTCTGCGCCTCGGAGAAGGGCCTCACTCAGGGCATCTACCAAAGGAGACACCACCGCGTCGCATTCGGCCAGGCCACTTTCCTCTCGGAGCAGGTGCAAAATGTTGCGGCCCCACTTGTCTCCTTGGCCCGAAAGGTCTTTTGGAACGTCTCCGGGCAGCGCAGAAGATCCGGCATCGATGGCATCGGGAGCAGACATCGCTGCAGCAGTGGTCCGTATGGCTTGCCGGGCCAAATTTTCGCGGCCTTCGCCTCGACCAAAATCGGTTGTACCACACACGAGAGTGATGCGGGGCCATTCTGACGGAGGGCATTGGCGCAACAGGAGCCGTTTGAGGGCCTCAGCAGACGCCAAGGCCACCACGGGGTCAGGATCCAACACCAAGTCCAAAGCAACCCGCTTTAAGCCGCCCTCGAGGACCGTAGCCAACTCACTGCACCTGCGTGCAATCAGTGACAATGCCGCCGCTGAACTCCACCCTTCATCGGAAAGGCGCGGATCAGGCAAGGACAACAAGCGCAGTGTGCCTTTTTCTCTAGAGTATTGGTCGACCTGTGTGCCATGAGCGGCCACGGACTCCACCGAAGAACCCCCAGGGCCCCAGGCATTGAGTAGCACACCTCCGCTCAAGGGGAAGCAGCCGGCCTCCTCGATCTGCGCCGCCCCAGCCCCACCGTCAAATTCAATTTCTACGTAGGCCCGCTCCACCCCCGAAAGCCAATCCGCTGGGTGGTGGCAACCCACCAAGCGCAAAACCTCCGCACCACCCTCTAAGGCCGGCATGACGCCTTCCATGGTGTTGACCGTGCTCCTCACCTTCCAAGGCGCATCCGGACGCTTTCGGACCGAAGACACCACCCTGGCAGGGTGAAATACAGGAACCTCCAATTCGCCTTCAATGGACGCATTGAACGTGGGGGCCTTACCGCGGGCCTGTGCTTCTACAGCCGCTGTCCAATCCTGCCAGGCCCCTTTCAGTGGAAAAGCATCTTCCATGGGGGCAAGTTAACCGGCCCGGGCGCCTAATTTTCCGGACTGAAGCTTGATTTTGAGCGAAAAAATGGAACCCAAAGCCCCCATCGACCCGGCCGACTTCGCTGCATGCGACCTGAGGGCAGGCACCATACTGAGCGCAGAACCCTTGGAAAATGCCCGGCGACCGTCATTTGTCTTGCACATCGACTTTGGGCCGTTGGGCATTTTGAAGTCCACCGCTCAACTCACTCTGGACTACACGGCACAAGAGCTCCCTGGCAAGCACATCGCCGCAGTCGTCAATTTTCCGCCCAAGCAAGTGGGCACACACCAAAGCCGTTGTTTGGTCCTCGGAGCGGTTCAAGGCCTTCACGTGAGCCTTTTGGAATTGCCCCGCAGCGTTCCTCCGGGCACCCCGATTTCCTGAACCATGACCGAGACAGCACCTCCGAACTTCACTGGCGCCGCCATTTTGCTCGACAGAGATGGCGTCATCAACCACGACCCCGGTGATTACACCAAAAGCTTGGATGAATTCCACATCTTGCCCACCGCCCTTGAGGCCATGAAAACGTGGTACAGTGCGGGATTCAAGCTCATCCTCATCACGAACCAAGGGGGCATTGCCAAAGGCAAATACACCCACGAAGCGGTTGCGGAAATCCACCAATACTTGCGTTCAGAGGCAGAGTCGAAAGGCGCCCCGATCAGCGACATCTTTTACAGCCCCCACCACCCTGATTATGGCAAAAGCCTGAGCCGAAAACCCGGATCACTGATGGTGGAACGGGCCCTGGCCCGACACAAGCTCGACCCTGAGCGCTGTTGGATGATCGGTGACAAGGCCCGGGACATCGAGTGCGCATTGGGAGCGGGCGTCCCCAACGGCATTCTCATCGAACCAAATGCACCTCTTTTGAATTGGAGGTCGGTTCCCCTGCTCAGTCGGCCTTAATTTTGTCGCGTGCAAAACCTCCTTTACAACGGTGAGTTCAGGTCCTTCGACGGGAAAGGCGCGCCGGTAATTTCATTGGATAACCGCGGCTTTCTATACGCCGACGGCATCTTTGAAACCATCCGTGTTATGAAGGGAGAGCCCTTGTTTCTGGAGGGGCACTTTGTGCGCATGCGCGAAGGCCTCAAAGCGCACCGGATTCACCCTCCACTCGGATTTACCCCGAGTCAAATCAGAAAGGACATCCTCCGGCTCCTCGAAAAGGAAGGACTTACAGGGAGCGCCCGGATCCGGATGACCCTCAGCCGAAGGGGATTGGGCTACTATTCTCCCGCGGGCAGTGACCTCGATGTGGTCATGACGGCAGAGCCCATTCAGGTCGCCGATTACACCCTGAATGAGAAAGGGTTGTCGGTGGACATCTACCCCGAGATGAAGTGCACGCCCAACCACTTGACGCGCTTCAAGAACCTGGCGGCCAACATCTACATCCAGAGCGGCCTTTGGGCACAAGAGCAAAACCTCGACACGGCCCTGATCCAAAACGACCGGATGGGCCTCATCGAAAGCACGTCATCCAACCTCTTTTTGGTATCCAACGGGGTGTTGTACACGCCGGGGTTGGAAGGCGGCGCAACGGCGGGAATCATGCGCGCAGAGATCATCAATATTGCGCTGGAGTTTGGCATGAAAGTCTACGAGTGTAACCTGACGCCACAGAACATGCTCATCGCCGATGAAGTGTTCCTGACCAATGCCATACAGGGCTTGCAGTGGGTGGGCAGTTACCGAACCAAACGGTACTTCAACGCATCCATTCAACAGCTGGTGAGGGCCTTGAATGTGAGGGCACATGCCCAAATTCAGCCCTGAGCAGCCCTTGGATCCAAGAGCCGATAGGTCATGTCGGCCAAGGCGTTAATGGCCACAAAAGTGAAGCTCACGAGGAGCACCCCGCCCATGACTACGGGCAAATCGTGTTGTTCTAAAGCCTCGAACAACAAGAAGCCCAGTCCGCGCCAGCCAAATACAAACTCCACAAAGACGGCCCCCGCAAGCAGTTGTGCCAGCCAGCCACTCGCAGCGGTGACCACTGGATTCAGGGCGTTGCGCAAAACATGATGGCGCATGACCTCGGTTTCTGAAGCGCCAAAGGCCCGGGCCGTCTGAACATGGGGGGCCGACAGCACATCCAAGGCTGCCCCCCTCATCAACTGAGACAGCACCGCCAATGGACGCAGCCCCAGAGTGAATGCTGGCAAAATCAGGTTGCGCCATGCCCACGTTCTCTGCCCCTGATCATCGAGGTCCCACAGGCTTCCTGTCAATGGCAATCCAGTCCACCCTCCCCACTTTACGGCGAAGACATACCCCACCAAAATGGCCATGAAAAACGAAGGGGCACTCATGCCCAACACACTGCCTCCAACCACAATCCGATCAAACCACCCGCCCGGATTTCTGGCTGCAACCAGCCCCATGGGCAAACCCAGCAAGACGGCAAACAATAGCGCGGTAAAGGCGAGCAGACAGGTGGCCGGCAAGGCCTGCATCAACAGTGATCCGACCGACGCAGGACGAACATAACTCTGACCCAATGAGGGCCACCTCAACCCCCATCCACCGCCTTCAAGCTCCCCAACAGGAGACAAGGCTTGCAAGGCTTGGACGTAGCGCACCCAAGGAGGTTGATCGAGACCGAACTGAGCCCGCAGGTCCGCGATGACCTCAGGGTCGGCTTGCTGGCCCGCCAATTGACGGGCTGGGTCCGGAACTGCCGTGAAAATCAAAAAGACAAGGGTGAAACTGCCCCAAAGCACTGCAGCACCCCGTGCCCATTTCCGCCATGCCTTGTACCGCCCCATTCGGACTCAATAGGCCCCTTGAAGGCCGGCAAATTCTGCTGGAAAATCCCGCCAGGCCCACTTTTCCATCACCACACCATCCTTGAGGAGCACCATGCCAGGATTGCTCCGGACAATGATTTTGAGCTCAGTTGGATCGGTCGAGTAAAACGGATAATTGGCATCGTACTTGTCCTTGAAGGCCAAGGCGTCCTCAGCTGTTGAAGGCGTCAAAGCCGCGGTGCGCCACCCTTGGGCTGCGGCCTCTTCAAAGAGGGCATTGATGCCCGCTTGGCCGCGCGCTTCAGATGCAGTCAAATCCTTGGAAATGTGAAGCAGGGTATAGCCCGGAGCCAATAGGTCTCCCAGCACACTGTTGCCCTCTTCGTCGGTGGCATCGAGGTCAAAAATCAACGGCTCATATCCATCTGAGACCTTGAATTCACGGGCACCATCCCAGTCGGCTTCGGGAAATGCTGCTTTGAATGCCTCGTCTTGCCAGAGCTTACCGGCCATGTAGGCCGATTGCAACACCACCGTATCTGCTTCAGATTGAGGGTCAAAAAAGCGCACTTCCTTGTCATACACTGGGGGCTCAAGCCCCAACTCGTCCGCAGAAGCCATGTTGCGCTGGAGGTCTTCGCCCACGGCATAAGGCCGGTAATCCTTGGCGGGCAGATGGCGCAGGGTATAGGCTTGGAAACCCAAGGCGACCAACAATACAGCCGCGGCCATGGCCCACTCCTCTCCGTCCTTTTTCCAACGGCGGCGCACCCCTTCAGCTGCGGCCAAGCCCATGGCCAAAAAGAGCGTAGGAAAGCCCCACTCGAGCATCGCTTCACCAAACATCCAAGTGATGAGCAAGGCCGTCGCATACATCCAAAGTGAGCGGCTGCGCTCGTTGAGGCCATACCCTCCGGTCCACGCACTGAGCATGATGGGCAGCAACAGGATCAACAGCACCACGTCTTTGATGAAGCTCTCGTGGGGCGTCAACGGGATGGCATTGCCAAAACACCCACAACTCAAAACGCACTGGTTGGGAATGATGACTTCAAGGCCATTTTCGATGATGGTCTTGCTGCCAAAAGGATCACAATGGTCCGTATACCATGTGAGCCAGGTAAAGAAGAGCATCAAAACACAAGTCAATGCGGTGGTCAATCGGGGCAGCGCACCCACGAGAAGTGCCACTCCCAGCAGGACTTCTCCAATGGAGGCAAGCATGCCCAATTCAAGGGCATAAGGCGTCCATGCCTCGAGGTTCAATGCACCCGGCTCGAAGTACTCTTCGAGCTTGTACATGAAGCCCATGGCGTCGTTGATTTTGATGAGTCCCGAAACGACGAACAAGGCGCCCACGAGCACGCGGCAAAAGTTGGCGACCGATAAGAGGATGTTGCGCATGGCGGTTCTTTTCCGTGGTACAATTTCGCACCGGTTTGCCGCCTTCTGAGGAGCATTAACCCCCGATTAACACGAAGCGCCGTGGATTACGCAGATTCCAAGTGAATCAGCGCAAAGAGGGCATAGTTGGCCATATCCATGTATCCTGCATCCGCCCCTTCGCTCACTTTGGCACCGCCTTCAAGGTCTTCGAGCTGCTTGATCCTGAGCAGCTTCATGAGGATCAAATCGGTCAGACTTGATACCCGCATGTCCCGCCACGCCTCGCCGTAGTCGTGGTTTTTGCGGGTCATCAAATCCCGGGTTTGGGCGAGTGCGCCGTCGAACAATGCCGTGGCTTCCTCTGCTGGCAACTCCATGGGACTGTCGGCAGACAACTCCAACTGGATCAGGGCCATCATGCAGTAATTGACAATCCCCACAAACTCGGGCCGAACCCCCTCTTCGACCTTCTGGGTCCCTCCTTCTTGCAGGGTCCGGATGCGTTGCGCTTTGATGAAAAGCTGATCGGTCAATGATGCTGGTCTGAGTACGCGCCAAGCCGTTCCATAGTCGTGCATCTTGTCCAGAAAAAGCGCACGACACGCGGCCACTTGGGCATCATATTGGGTCAGGGTGCGCCCCAGGTCGCCTGCAGAATCGGGGGTCAGGTGTTCGCTGCTCATTGAGGCCCCAATTTGGAGACCAAACCGCTGCATCCTTCACAAGGATGCCTTCCATCTCCCATCATTTTCCCACAGTGCGCCCTTCCATTTTCCGCTCACGGTCTTCCTTTGCATCTTTCTCACCACTCATGCCGCACAGTTCATCCCCCGCACCTTTTGAATTCAAGGGGCGGACGCTCGATTTCAGCGTTCCCCGCATCATGGGGGTGATCAATGCCACCCCGGACTCTTTTTTTGGTGAAAGCCGAGTGGCACAAGCCCAACAGGCCGCTGCGACCGCCCTCAGGATGGCCAGTGACGGTGCGGATGTCCTCGACATTGGCGGCCAAAGCTCAAGGCCAGGCGCCACAACTGTGGGGGTCGGTGTCGAATGTGAGCGGGTGCTGCCGGTCATCGAAGAGATTCGCTCCGCTTTGCCGCACCATCCCATCAGTGTAGACACCTACCACGCTGAAGTGGCGGCGCGGGCGCTCGATGCGGGTGCGGACATCGTCAACGACATTGGGGCGGGTCTATTGGATCCAGAAATGGAGGACCTCATTGCCGAACGGAATGTGCCGTACATCCTGATGCACATGCAGGGCACGCCAGAAAGCATGCAAGACCGCCCGACATACGACAGCGTTACCGCAGAAGTGCTGGGCTTTCTCACAGACCGATTGGCCGCCTTGAGAGAAAAAGGCATTGCGCAGCCCGGCATTGACCCTGGATTCGGTTTTGGAAAAAGTGTGGCGCACAATTATCAACTGCTCGACGCACTGGATCAGTTGGGCACCCTCGGCGTGCCTGTTCTCGCCGGGGTGAGTCGCAAGTCGATGATCTACAAAGTGTTAGACTCTTCTCCCGCACTTGCCTTAAACGGCACTTCTGTCCTTCACGCTTGGGCTTTGGACCGCGGTGCTCATATCCTGCGGGTACACGATGTGGCAGAAGCCTCAGAATGCGTGAAATTGCACCGCGCACTCGTCATGTCCAGAACCCACACCACCAATGATTGAGCAGCCCGCCATCCATTTGGGCCCTTGGCAGGTTTTGGACATCCTCGCCGTGGCGGCGATTCTGTATCAATTGTACCGGTTGACGAGGGGTACAGCTGCCATCCGGATTTTCTTGGGCATTCTCGCCATCTACCTGGTTTATCAGATTGTAGATGCACTACAGATGCGCATGCTGGCCGAAGTTCTGGGACAGTTCATCGGGGTTGGTGTGATCGCCTTGCTCATCGTGTTTCAGCAAGAACTCCGTCAATTCCTGTTGCTGATCGGCAACAGACAGCTTCTGGCTGGCGCCCCACCTTGGGTTCAAAACATCTTTGGACGGAACCATGTCCAAACCGACAGAGACGCCACGTGGGAAGCCCTGCGCGATGGCTTAGAGGAATGCCGCAAGCGTGGGCTGGGCGCCCTGTTGGTATTAAAGCGCGATGCCGATCCCAGCCCTGTCACGGCAGGCATGCGGCCCTTGGACGCCAAGCTGTCTTCTGGATTGATTGTAGCCCTCTTTGAGAAAGCGAGCCCCCTGCACGATGGTGCAGCTTGTTTGGACCGCGACCGGATCACTTGGGCGGGTGGCATCTTGCCCGTCACCGGCAGAATTGACCTTCCTAACCAATACGGAACGCGTCACCGAGCTGCACTGGGCATCAGCGAACAAACGGATGCTGTGGCCCTGGTTTTGAGCGAAGAAACGGGGACATACTCTCTGGCAAAAGAAGGGAAAATCACCTCCCGCCTCGATGGCTCTGTGCTTGTGGATCGGCTCCGCGAAGCCATGGCCTCTGGCTGAGACCAGCCGAATCAATCGACCACGAACCTCGCTTGAGCGCCGTCTGCACTCCTGACGACATAGACGCCAGGACTCCAATCGGATACCATCCAGTGCATGGTGACGTCAGGCAAAGCCCACCACTCAGCCCTGCGCCTTCCTGTGGCATCAAACACCTGCAGAGATTGGCTTTGAGCTCCTGACATGAGCATCTGCAACGATCCGTTGGCCATACTCACCTGCAATGCCGTTGATGGAGTTGCTTCTTGGATTCCCGCGACCGGCTCCGAGAAGGCCACTACAAACAAGTGGCTTTGGGTGCTGATGGCGATGTTGCCACTTTCGAAATAGGGGTACACATTCCAAGCTCCTCCGCTGGTACCCACCTGGTTGCTGAACGGATTGGTATCAAAAAATGCCACCTGTTCGAACTCCAATGCTGCCGGATTGATGATGTCGAGAACCTGCAATCCCGCGTAGTAATTGGCCTCATAAACCAATCCTTGGTGCGTATACAAGTTGTGGTCTGTGACCGACAGTTCACCTTCATAGAATCCGAGCAATTGGGGATTGTCCAAATCTTGGACATCGATCACCCAGGTGCGCGTCTGCTCCGCAAAGCCGGCCGATTCGTCCAATTCATCGTTGAGCAACACAAACCTCTGGTCCTCGGTGAGCCATCCTTGGTGCGTGTACACCCAGTTTTCTTCTGAGATCTGAGCCACCGTTTGGCAATCGGTTTTATCCTCAACATTCACGATGAAAAAGCCTGCAAAACCGCTAAAGGCAAAAGCAATTTCTTGGCCCACATGGTCGAGGTCTGGCCCGTTGTAAACCACCACTTGGGCATCGTGGATGTACGCTTCTTCCCACGACCCCGCCAAAGACGGGTTGGTGGGATTGGAGACATCCACAATGTGCATTCCACCATTGAAGGTGCTCGTTCCAATGCCGTAAACAAACTCGGTTTCAGGGTTGGCCGCAATGTTGTGCGCACTTCCAAAGCCCGTGTACCATGAGGTCAGAGGAATGTTGGACATGGGCTCCGTGTTCAACACCTGCTCCAGATCAATGACTTGAATGCCATGCTCTCCTGCTTCGCTCACGATGTAGGCCATGTCACCGACCACTTTGATGTCGCGCCACAAGCTGGGAACGGAAGCCGTGGGAACGTTCCCCACCATCACTGGGTTGGCAGGATCGGTAATCTCTACGATCGAAGTACCGTCACTCCGGCCAAACAAAACAAATTCCCGGCCGTCTCGGGACCAACCCCAACAATCGTTTCCATTGCCTGGAGCCACGCCACCCAACTCCTCGAACGAGCGCACGCTCATCAAATCGAGTCCCTCGCAAGGGTATTGACCTGCCATGCCCCCTTCACATGGGATTTGGGCCGTACCAATGAGCACCTGCAGGCCTATGACTGCAGCACAGACCCAGCGAAGGGCCAACCGAAATTCACCAGTCTGCAGCGCGCTGCTCGAGTTCGGGAAGTGTGACGAATTCATCGTGCTTGAGGTCTTGTAGGGTATGACGCAACCTGTCCAGGAAGCGTTGCTTGAGCACCACATTGCCATTGGGACGGTATCCTATCACCAACTGGCGGGCACGAATGTTCTCTTGCAGTGCTTGGACCGAGGACTCCAACGCCCCCAAATCCTCCTCTTGCTCCAACGGTAAAATGGCTTCGATCAAGGCCAGCTTTCGCTGAGCAAATGACCGCTCTTCACGGGGCGATTCCTCTGCCTGCATCAATTCTCGAGTGGCAAGAAGTTGTACCGGTCATCGTAACCCAGCATCTGTTGGGTGAAGTCGTCGGGATAGGTCAACTTGACATCTAGAATGGCGCCAGCGGAGTCGGTCACAGCTTCCAACTGTGGGTTGATGAACCCTCCATAAGGGGCAATTCCCAGCGCTTCAGAACGCGTCAGCACCTCCTGGTGGATGTTGGGGTCCACCTGGACTCCGTATCCCTCGACCAAAGCTTTGGCTGCCTCGTAATCGCCTTGGGACTTGATGCGCTGAACCTCTCGCAAAAGCTCTCCGAACAAGGCGCGCACGCGGTCATAGTCCTCGATGTTGTAGAAGGTCTTGCCGTCGCGTTTGATTTCGCGGATGCTGTTGTCTGCTGCAGCCTGCTCCACCACCCAGTGGCTCACCCAAGCCCGGTTGCGCATGTGGGCTTCTTCGATGTTCTCGCCCAACTCCAAACGGCGCAATTGCATCAGCATGCCGTTGCGGATATAGCTGTCATACTCGCAGCGGCCCGTCTCCAGGTTTTTGACCAGACCGAGCTCCATGAGCTTCTCATCCAGCATGAAGTACAAAGCCACCAAATCAGCCCGCCCCTCTTCCATGGTGCTGGCGTATTCCTTCATGGTGCTGGCTGGTTCCTCCACCCCTGGCTCGAGTTGGCCGCTGGCGTGACCAATCACTTCGTGAAACGCCGTGTGGATTTTGCCTGCCAAGCTGCCGTGAGCGCGGGCGCGGGCCTTTTCTACATCATCAAAAGCGAACTCATCGGTGATGCCGCTTCCACCGGCTTTGTCATAGGCGTCAATGATGTTGCCCAAACTGACACTCTTGGAACCATGCATGGTCCGAATCCAATTGGCATTTGGCAGATTGACTCCAATGGGGGTGCTGGGAGACGCATCCCCTGCTTCACCTACGACGTTGACAACGTTGTAAGTGATGCCCACGACCTTGCTCTTTTTGTGCTCATCCATGAACGGCATGTGATCCTCGAACCACTGCGCATTGTCCATCATGACCGCCATGCGCTCAGATGCTTCAAAGTCCTTGATTTGTACCACCGTCTCATAGCTTCCGGTGAAGCCGAGCGGGTCGTTGTAGACTTCCACAAATCCATTGATGTAGTCAATGTCGCCCTCGGTATCGCGCACCCAGTTGATGTTGTACAGGCTCCACTTTTCCAGATCTCCGGTGCGGTAATAGTCCACCAAATGGCGCAGTGCAGCTCCTTGCTTGTCGTTCTCGGCATATTTCTGGGCTTCTTCCAACCAGTAACAGACCTGCTCCAAGGCCTCGCCATACAGGCCGCCGACCTTGTAGACCTCCTCCACGACTTGGCCATCTGCATCCTTGACAAGGCGGCTGTTCAATCCCTTTTCGACGGGCTTGTTGCGGTCCACGGCGTAGTTGGCAAAGAAGGCCTGGGCCTCTTCGGTGCTCACATCGGGTGCGTAGAAGTTGATGGCACTGGACTCCACCAAGCCCTTGGTGGCATCGAGTTCAACCTTCTTGGCTTCGCGGGTGGGGTCATAGAGCATGTCGAGCACCTCTTGGTTGCCCTCTGCATTGTCCAAGCCACTGTTTTCCAGCACATGCTCAAAGTAAGCCCGGCCGCATTCCGGCATGAGCTTGGCATTTGAATAGTGGTGATGAATGCCGTTGGAGAACCAGACCCGCTTGGCAAAGGTGTGGAACCGCTGCCACCCCGTGGTAGACCGGTCCCCCGAGAAATTGCGGTGTGCCTCATCCAACATGTGACGAACGCGCAAGTTGTAGCGGTTGTTCTGGTCGTACATCATGTCGCGCCCGCTGAGGCCAGCCTGCGTGAGGCAATACGCCAATTTGCGCTGGTCGTCGGAAAGCTTATTCCACCCCCCCACTTGGTAACGGATGAGTTTGAGATCGGCAAATTGCTCGGTCTGCCAAACAAATCCATTGGCATCAGGCTCTCCGGCTTTTTTGTCCATTGTTGCTGCAGGCGTACCGTCCTCGCCGAGGTCTGGAGCAGGTTCTGCGCACCCCATGATGAGGAAGGCTGGAATGAAAAACGCCAGAAGTTTGGTGGTGAATCCACCGGTGTTGTGGGAATTGTTGTGCATCGCGCTTGGCTTGATGCGCGAAAATTAGGCAATCTTGCACGCTGTTGGGGGAAAGCTTTCAATCTCCCGCTGATTGTCAACGTAAAGCCCGCTTTGAAGCGCACCACCCGGCTCCTTCTTCGCTCTTTTTTGGGGCCCTTCGTCATCACCTTTCTCGTGGCGCTGTTCTTTTTGGACATGCAATTCCTGTGGGTGTATGCCGATGAACTGATTGGAAAGGGGTTGGCCATCCACGTGGTGCTCGAATTGTTGCTTTATGCTTCTGCGCGACTCGTGAACCTCGCATTGCCCCTCGCCATTTTGATGAGCAGCATCATGACCTTGGGCGCCATGGCCGAGCACCAGGAGCTAACGGCGCTGAAATCCTCGGGCATGCGTTTGGGGCGGATCCTGAGGCCCCTGCTCATTTCTATGATGTTTGTGGCTGGTGGCGCATTGGTGTTTGCCAACTATGCATGGCCCGTTGCGAACCTGAAATTTCGAACGCTCCTTTACAGCGTCACCCGAAAAAAGCCCACACTCAACCTCGAGAACGGGGTGTTCTACAACGGCATTGAAGGATATGCCATTCGAGCAGCAGAGGTCGATCAAGAGACTGGCGGACTTCAAGATGTATTGATTCACCACCATGGCGGCAGCCGGGACGGCGCCGGACTGGTGATCAAAGCTCGAAGTGGTACCATGCGCACCTCCCCTACAGGACGGTTTTTGGAACTCGACTTGAAGGACGGCTCCAGCCATGAAGACCGGCAGGAACCCGGGGTCCGGCAACGGGACAAGACCTACCCACACCTCAAAACCCTGTTTGATGCACAACGGATCCGCATCGACTTGAGCAGCTTGGATTTTGCCAAAGCAGACGAAGCCCTGTTCAAACGCGCTTATGAAATGATGAGCCTCGGTCAGCTCGAGGCGGCCATAGACTCTTTGGAGCAGCAACGGGACCAGATGGCCGTTGCCCTCAGAGACTTTGGCCAGCGCAGCATGAACAAGCCCGTCCATGTCGACAAGCCGGTCTTTCGATTGGACACTGCTGCGGTTCATGCCGATTGGCTGGAGCGCCTGGGCCCCGCAGCAGAGCGGCGGGTGCACGATGCCGCGAGTGACATGCTGCGCAATGCCATCCAGACGGCCCAGAACCAGCGCGATGAAAGGATGTCCAAGCGGACCCTTTCTGACCGGCATGCCATCGAGTGGCACCGCAAGCTATTCTTGGCTTCAGCCTGCATCTTGTTGTTCTTGATTGGCGCACCACTTGGGGCCATCATCCGCAAAGGCGGCCTCGGCTTGCCCACGGTATTGGCCATCTTATTGTTTGTGCTGTATTACATCATCACCATCATGGGAGAACGCATGGTGCGGTCGGGCGCACTGACCCCCGCTTGGGGCATGTGGTTGGGCACCCTCGTGATGGTACCTGCTGCCATCATGCTCAATTTGCGCGCCGCGCGTGAAATTTCTTGGCGACCGTTCGCACGGTTGCGAAACAGCCGATAACTTCACCGGTCGATGCGCATCCTTCAGATTTGTCACAAGCCACCCCGGCCAACTTTAGATGGAGGATGCTTGGCAATGAATGCCATCACCAATGGATTGCTGAACAATGGCGCCAAAGTCAAATTGTTGAGCGCGTTCACACGCAAGCATCCTCTGACTTTAGAGAAGCTCGACAGCGCTTATGTGGACCAAGTCGACCTCGAGGGTGTTCCACTGGAAACCGATCTTGACATCCGCGATGCTTATATCGCTTTGGTCAACGGTGATTCGTACAACATCTCGCGGTTTTACAGCCACCAGTTTGCCATGGTATTGAAACGGGTCCTCTCTCGAGCCCGCTATGATGTGGTCCACCTCGAAAGCCTGTATACCACACCTTACATCGATACCATTCGAACGTATGCGCCCACAGCGCTGGTATCGCTTCGAAGCCACAACCATGAATTCCAGATTTGGGAGCAGCGTTGGAAGGCCACTCGAAATCCCATCAACCGCCTTGCATTGCGGTATTTAACCAATTCCCTTGAGCGCTACGAGAAAAGTGTTTTGGAGAAGGTAGACACCATCGTTTCCATCAGTTCCAACGAAGGAATGGGCTATAGAAATTGGGGGTTTTCAGGACCGATTCACGTTGCAGGATTTGGCATTGAAACGTCCAAAAACAAGGGAGTGACTGATTCCACTGCGTTCAACACTGGCTCCTATCCCGGCGTCAAAATGTTCCACCTTGGAGCGATGGACTGGGGTCCGAACCGAGAGGGTGTAGAGTGGTTTTTGGCTGAGGTATGGCCGGTTGTCCTTCGCTCCCATCCGAACACAGAATTCCACCTTGCAGGCAAAGGTCTGAATCCATCCATGTGGGCCGATGTGCCGGGCCTCGTCAATCACGGAGAAGTGGAAGATGCCTCGGCTTTTGCGCAACAACATGATGTTTTGGTGGTCCCTCTGCTTCGGGGCGCTGGCATCCGGGTCAAAATTGTAGAGTCCTTTAGCTTGGGCATTCCGGTAGTCTCCACAACAATGGGGGTACAGGGGTTGGAGATCATCAACCACAACAGCTTGATTCAAGCCGACCCAAAGGACTTGGCCGCTGCCCTCATCGATTTATTGAAGTCCCCCGAACGATTGAAGCAGCTCGCGGAAGCAGGAATCGAAGCATCTCGCTCTTCTTTTGATCAAGACAAGATCGGCGCCGAACTGCTGGAATTCTATGGACAACATGTCCGGATCTGAGCAGAAGCCTCGCCTGGCGGTTCTGACCCCGCGTTTCCCACTTCCGCTCAACAAAGGGGACCGCCTGCGTATTTTTCATCAACTGGCCGTCTTGCACCACCACTTCCAAGTGGATTTGCACTGCCTTTCCTTTCGCCGAATCTCACCTTCGGACCTCGACGCCATCGCCGGCAGGTGCCATTCGGTCACCGTTCACAAGCTCAAATGGTGGAAAGCCGCCATTCGGTTGGGTTGGTCCCTCTTTTCGCGACGTCCTTTTCAAGTGTTGCTCTTTACAGAACGACGATTGGTGCGAACCATTCGCACCCAAATCCTCAACGGGAGCCCCGATGTCCTGTTGGCCCAAATGGTGCGGACAGCCGAGTATGTCAAAGACCTCGATGCCGTTCCCCACGTCCTCGACATCATGGACACCTTGCATGCGGGCGCAGAGCGGGAAGCCCAACGTGCACCGTGGTGGAAAAAGCCCCTCCTCAGGGAGGAAGGCCGGCGACTCTTGCGCTATGAGCACCGCATGCCGCAGTATTTCGATGCCTGCACCATCATCTCCGAACAAGACCGCCAGTTGCTCCCCCATCCCGACAAAAACCGGATCACAGTGGTGCCCAATGGTGTGGATACAGGTTTCTTCGACCCCGAGGCCACTCCGCCCCCGTTGGAAGTTGCGCAACAGAAATCCTACGATGTGTCTTTTTGCGGAAATCTGGGGTATGCTCCAAATGTGGTGGCTGCTCGTTTTTTGGCACGGGATGTAGCGCCTGTTTTTGAGCGCATCGCTGGCCGTCCTCTCGCCTTGCTCATTTGTGGTGCCCAACCCACAGCAGCCGTAAAGGCGCTTTCTTCCAGCCACGTTGATGTGGTCGGAGATGTCGCTGATATCCGTTCGGCCTACCTGGCCGCCCCCATTTTTGTGGCGCCCATGTTGGTCAATACGGGACTCCAAAACAAACTCTTGGAGGCGATGGCGTTGCGGCGGGCCTGTGTGACCACCTCTCGCGCACTCGGTGCACTGGGCTGTGAAGTGGGTGACGCGGTAGCCACTGCCAATGGTGCCGAAGCTTTTGCCGAACAGATTGCCGCATTGATGGATGATCCTGAGCGCCGCCGCCGAATGGGAAACGAAGCGCAGCATCTGGTTCAAAAGGCCTTTACCTGGACGGCCGCATCCCAACCCTTGGTGGGTTTGTTACAGAATCAGGCCCTTTCCATTCGTGAAGGGCGCGGGTAGAACTTATTTTTACAAGATGCAGAAGGCCATTCCAGTATTGAATGCCACAGGATTTCTCGCCGGGGACCAAGAAGCCCAGTCGAGCTTTCCTGCGGAATTGAGGTCCGCTTTTGAGACCTACGGTTTTGTCACCCTCGAAGGGCACGGACTTGACGACGCCCACATCAAAGCCGCTTACGGCGCAGCGGAGCGCTTTTTTGGACTTTCTGAGAAGGAAAAACGGGAAGCCAGTATTTCCGGAGTGGGAGGCAACTTCGGCTACACCCCTTTCGGTCAAGAACACGCCAAGGACGATGCGCGTGCAGACCTCAAGGAGTTCTACCATTTTGCCCAAACCAAATACGACCAACCCGACTGTCCTGCGGTCCCCGAGTTCATCGCCGATGGCCGGTCATTGTATGCCAACCTAGAAGCTTTGGCTGCTCGCCTGCTCGAAGCGGTGGCCCTGTCTCTGGACTTGGACCGTCACTACTTTGAAGGATTCGTCCAAGGCGGCAACAGCATTTTACGGGTGTTGCATTACCCCCCTGCTCCTGATGCTCCGGAAGACGCCCCTCGGGCAGGAAGCCATGAAGACATCAATTTGATCACCCTGCTTGTCGGAAGTTCTGCCGACGGGTTAGAAGTGCTCGACAAAGGGGGGGAATGGATTCCTGTGCGCGCCCATGCCCAGAACCTGACCGTCAACGTAGGCGACATGTTGCAGAACCTCACAGGAGGGGTCTTGCGCTCCACGACCCACCGCGTTGTGTTGCCTCCAGGTCCTCAGCGCAATCAATCGCGCTATAGCCTCCCGTTCTTTTTGCACCCTGTGGGCCCCATGCCACTGGATCCCATCATGGGCGACCACGACACCTATCCTGCATGGACAGCGGGCGAGTTTCTGGACCACCGCCTCCGGGAAATCGGTTTGAAATAGCACTCCACCATAGGAGCAGCCAAGGGCTGGCTTCTCTCATTCACCCATTGCGCCCTGCCGGGTCTTGTTGTGTCGTCCACTGAAAGTCCCGCTCTGCAGGCCGGGTCCATCGCCTGGTAGGTTTTCTTAAGATTTGGAGCACCACATTTTGTGGGTTTTGGAGGTTACTTAATGGAACAAACTCCGCAACCCTCTATGAAGATTCGGCTCCTGCCCGCCCTCTCCCTCTCTCTGATTTCCGCCGTGATTGGTGGTTTCATTGTTCTTCAATTTGTACCCGAAGCGCCCGCTCTGCCTCGGGAAAACCTGTCCCCAGTGGTCCTCACCCATGGACAGCCCGCCTCGGTTCAACCCAGTCCAGTTTCGGTCAGTACACCTGCCACAGGCCGTGGAAGCTTACTGCCTGACTTCAGGTCCGCAGCGGGCCAGGCTCTGGATGCCGTCGTCCATGTTCGCACGGCCCAAACGGTCACCCCTTCCTATGGATGGTACGACTGGTCCGGCATGTTTCAGAGGCCTGCTCCACAGAATATGCCTTCGGGATCTGGCAGCGGTGTCGTGCTGTCTGAAGATGGCTATATCGTGACCAACCACCATGTGATTGATGGGGCGGATCTCATCGAAATTGGCCTCAACGACAACCGCACCTTCAAGGCCGAGCTTGTAGGTTCCGACCCGACAACGGACATCGCCGTTTTGCGCATTGAAGCCTCGGGCTTAAAAGCCTTGGAATGGGGCAACAGTGATGCGGTTCAGGTGGGCGATTGGGTGCTGGCGGTGGGCAACCCCTTTGATCTAACCAGCACGGTCACAGCCGGCATCGTTTCTGCCAAGGCGCGGGACATTCAGTTGCTCCAACCTGACTTCGACCGTTCTCTGTTTCCCGTTGAGAGTTTCATCCAAACCGATGCTGCGGTCAACCCCGGCAACAGCGGAGGAGCCCTCGTGAGCGACCGTGGCGCTCTGATTGGCATCAATACCGCGATCGCGTCCAGAACCGGGAGCTATGCGGGCTATGCCTTTGCGATTCCGTCGAGTCTCGCCCAAAAAGTGGCGCGTGACTTGATTGAATTTGGCACAGTCCAGCGGGCCTTCTTGGGGGTCAACATCCAGCCTGTCACAGAAGAAATCGCAGAGCGCTTGCTGCTGCCTGCCGTATCCGGCGTGCTTGTTTCGGGGGTCACCGATGAGAGTGGTGCCCGTGCTGCTGGAATGCGCGTCGGCGATGTGATCCTTTCTGTGGCCGGCACCCCTACGCCCACATTGCCCGAATTGCTCGAGCGCGTCAACCGATTCAGGCCAGGGCAAGCTGCCACCGTAGAAGTATGGCGGGAGCAAGAAGTGCAACAGTTGCGTGTTGAATTGGGATCGCGGGAGAGCCTCCTGTCTCAAAGCGCTCCCTCGGGCCCCATCGAAGGGGACAGCCCACCACCTCCGGTTCCCTGAAGGCCTTGACAGGCGATTATTGTCCCGTATCTTCTTATCCATGGCTAAGCGCTCTTATTCCCTTCCCTTTTTTCCATTGGGAGTCTTCCTGTTGCCGGGAGAGCGCACCGGCCTGCACATATTTGAACCCCGCTACCGGCAGCTCTTCGAGGAGCTTGAACAAGCCATGGAAAATGGGCATGAAGGATCAAACCGCTTTGGAATCCCCTTCCACTACGAAGAAATCACGGCGTCGACCGGCTCTCTGGCCCGTTTGGTTGAAGTCAAAAAAGTGCATCCAGGTGGAAGGAAAGACATCGTCATTGAGTGTGTGGGGCACTTTGAAACACGCCGCTTTCAGCAAAAAATGGAGGCAAAGCTCTACCCAGGCGGCCATGTTGTAAACCGCGAGATGAACCTCGAACACCCGCTCACACCTGAACAAAGAGATCGGATCGGCGAGATCAAGACCCTGTTGCAGGACAGCAAGGATGTGGATGTAGATCAGTTGTTGGATGAGACCATCGAAGATTTGACCCAGTGGCTGGGACTTCCCCCCGCCCACAAACACAGGCTCCTCATCTTAAGAGATGCCCAGCGTGCGTCTTTCCTAGACGGCGTGCTGCGCTGGACCAAACTCGTTCTGCAGCAAGAAGTACATATCCACAAGGGATTCTTCCCGAATTAAGCGGCATCTCAAAAACGGACCGGCCTGGGGCAAGCTATCTTTGCCGTCATTGTCAATCCCTATGAAAATCAAGACCAACAGCGCTTTTCTTTCCTTCGCAGGAAGCGTGGCCTCCGTTTTAGTGACCATGACTCTGATCGGGTGTGACGGTACGATGAGTTCCACTGGATTCGGAAGCGGCACAGCCATTGGCGATTACCAAGACCCTTTGCACCCTGAGTATATGGCTACTCCCACCGTGTTGCACTTTCCCGACAGTGCCTTGGTGTATTTGAGCGACGAGGATTACGCCCAGTTCAAAACGGACCTGTTTGGGTTTTTGGACTCCAACAACGGCGGCCGATATGAGTCACACTTCAGGGACTACTACCTGAAGGAAACCTTCGTGACTGACTCCATTTTCGACATGTACGTTCGCATGTGGGGCCAATGGGACAGCATTGGGGTCTCTACACGTTTTGACCATTGGAAATTGCTGTATGCTTCGCCTTTCTTTGAAGGGGAGATCTACGATTTGGCCTTGGCCGAAGTCGAGTTGCGTCACCACATGGTATTCCAAAAGCGTTGGACAGGCAACTACAAGAACTTTGGACGTACCATGAGCGATCGCTACCCCGGTGCGAGCATCGAATACATGGACACCACTTTTGTAGACGCGCAAGGCGACACCATTTACAGAAGGCACATCACAGCTGAAACCCAGCGCTTGCTCTACGGAGCCCGTGCCCATGAATCGGACACGTCACGGGATGGTGGAATCCGCTGGTTGAATGAAGGATGGGCGTTGGTGCCTTCCGTAGCCGAGGTCATGGACTCCGTGGCGGTGGCCCAAGTCATGGAGCACCGGGCCACATATGGCGTGAATGCGACGACTGAAACACCCTCTACAGGGCAGGAATGACCACCGCGTGCGTTACAATAACCCACGTTAAATGACCCCAACCCCACGGTCACCACATGCCGGAGATTGAACTCAACATACCCAATGAATGGGGGAAGCTCGAGGCCGTAGTGGTGGGACATGGGAGATCTATGGGGGCACCCCCCACCTTAGAATCGGCATTTGACCCCACCTCCAAGCTCCACATCTCCCAAGGGACCTACCCCCTGCACAGTGATGTGGCCGATCAATTGGACGGTTTGGCAGCGCTGCTTGAAGGGGAAGGCATCTCGGTTTTGCGGCCCGCCGACCTCGCTGATGTCGAGCAGGTTTTTGCACGCGATGTCGGCCTGGTCATCGACGGCACCTTTATCCGTTCTCGCACCATTGAGGCGCGCCGCGGAGAATGGAACGGCGTTGAGCCGATCTTGGGCGACACCCCGTGGACCCCACTTCCAGAGGATGTGCACATGGAAGGTGGCGATGTGGTGGTGATGGATGACACCCTTTTGGTGGGGGTAACGCACCGACCAGAATGGACCGCGCTGCAGGTTGCCCGCACATTGCCATCCGCATTGGAATTCTTGAAAAGCACGTTCCCGGACCGCGAAGTGGTGGGGTTGGAATTGCACAAAAACGACCACGACCCGCTGAAATGCGCCCTTCACTTGGACTGCGCCTATATGCCTTTGGGGGGTGGATATGCCATCATTTGCCCTGAAGCTTTCGTTCAAGAAGAGCAGCTTAATGCCCTCAAGCGTAGGCACTCCTCGTGCATAGAGGTTTCCTTGGAAGAGGCGTCATTGTTGCAAACCAATCTTTTGCTCACGGCGCCCGACACTGTGGTCATCGATCCGCGGTTTGTGCGGCTGGGAGAAGCCTTGCAGCAAAAAGGATTTCGATTGATTTCTTGTCCCCTTGACAAGGTTGGCCGCATGGGAGGACTGTTCCGTTGTTCCACGCTTCCGCTGCGCCGATCCTGACCAACATTTACCATGCCTACTGAAGATTCACAACCTCGGCAATCCACGAATCTCCTCATGATGATCCGCCCTTCGGCTTTTCGCATGAACGAGGAGACGGCTGTGAACAACGCATACCAAAGCGAAGCGCCCAACCTCGGTGACGCCGTTGAGCGCGCACAAATTGAATTCGATGGCGTCGTCAAGGCTTTGCGTCAGAATGGCGTCAAGGTTGCAGTGTATGACAGTGACCCGGAAGCCGACACTCCTGATGCCCTGTTCCCCAACAATTGGGTCAGTTTTCACCGTGATGGCCGCGTAGGCCTCTACCCCATGTTTGCTGCGAACCGTCGCCGCGAGCGCCGGGAGGAAGTGTTGCACAGCTTGGCCATCGACCAAGGTTTGACCTTTGACTCTCTGGTCGACTTTACCGAATTCGAAGAGCACCAGGTCTACCTCGAAGGCACGGGAAGCTTGATTCTGGATCGGGTAAACCTGCAGGCATACGCTGCCATCGGTCCGCGAACCGACCGACAGGCTGCCCAGCATTTCTGTGACGCGTTTGGATACGGCCTTGTAGACTTCACGGCGCTGCAGACCTCTGGCGACACCTCCGCCCCCATTTACCACACGAATGTGATGCTTGCCATCGGTTCTGAATGGGCTGTGGTGTGCGATGCCATCATTCCCGATGATGCAGAGCGACAGCATGTGCTCGACGGGCTGGCTGCAGGCGGGCGCACCATCGTGCGCATCACACCAGAACAAGTCAATGGCTTTGCGGGCAATGTGCTCGAAGTGATCAATGATCAAGGCCAACCCTTGATCGCCATGTCCTCGGCAGCTTATCAGAGCTTTACACCCGAGCAGCGCACTGCGCTCGAGTCCAAGGCTCCCATTGTCCACGCCCCTATCCCCACCATCGAACAGCTCGGAGGTGGATCTGTCCGGTGCATGCTTGCTGAAGTTTTCCTGCCCCATAACGCACACTGAAATGCGACTTGACCACCTGCTTCAAAACGCAGCAGCTACTGCCTTTGAACACTGCTTTGGTAGCGCCATATCTCCCGATCAATTCAGCGTACAGATGACGCGGAAGGAATTCGCAGGGGACCGTACCATCGTTTGCTTCCCGCTGGCCCGTTATAGCCAGGCAGCCCCAGACGCTACGGCGGAAAGGCTGGGTGAAGCGATGGTCGCCGGTGACAGTCCTGTGGTGGGTTTCAACGTGGTCAAAGGGTTTCTGAACTTAGAAATTCACGCGGCCTACTGGTCACAATGGCTCATGTCAGAAGCCGCCGAAGGTGACTACGGTCAGCAACCTGCTGGCAGCGCCCCTCGCGTGATGGTAGAGTACAGCTCGCCGAACACCAACAAGCCGCTCCACCTGGGCCACTTGCGCAACAACTTTCTGGGCCATTCTGTGAGCCGAATCCTTGAAGCTGCAGGCCACAGCGTGACCAAGGTGCAGATCGTCAACGACCGCGGCATTCACATTTGCAAATCCATGGTGGCCTGGCGCAAATTCGGGCAGGGAGAAACCCCTGAGTCTGCCGGCATCAAAGGCGACAAGCTGGTCGGCAAATATTATGTGGCCTTTGATCAGGCGTTCAAAAAAGAAGTCGCAGACCTCATCGCTGCGGGCATGGGCAAAGAGGAAGCCGAAAAAAATGCACCCCTGATCCTCGAGGCTCAAGAAGCCTTGCGTTTGTGGGAGCAAGGAGATTCTGACACCGTGAACCTTTGGAAGACCATGAACGGTTGGGTCTACGACGGATTTGAGCACACATACCGCACCATGGGTGTCGAGTTTGACAAACTCTACTTCGAGAGCGACACCTACCTCATCGGCAAGGACCGCGTCATGGACGGCCTGAACCGCGGCGTGTTTCAGCAAACCGAAGACGGCGCAGTTTGGGTGGACTTGACCGAAGATGGTCTCGACCGCAAGCTTCTGTTGCGTGGCGATGGCACCGCGGTCTACATGACACAGGACATCGGCACAGCCTTGCTGAGGTTCCAAGACTTCCCCGACTTAGACCGCCAAGTCTACACGGTGGGCAACGAGCAGGAATATCACTTCAAGGTGCTCTTTTTGGTGCTCGGTAAACTGGGCTTTCCCCAGGCAGAGCGGTGTCACCATTTGAGCTATGGCATGGTTGAATTGCCGGAAGGCAAAATGAAATCACGCGAGGGCACGGTCGTCGACGCCGACGACCTCATGGAAGAGATGTTTGGCATTGCCAAAGAGATTGCCCAAGAAGCGGGCAAATTGGATGGCCTCGATGATGCGGCCCAGCGCGAAGTGTTTGAGCGGGTGGGACTCAGTGCACTCAAGTACTTCTTGCTCAAGGTCGACCCCAAGAAGAACATGATGTTTAATCCCAAGGCATCGATTGACTTTTACGGCAATACAGGCCCTTTCATCCTGTTCAATTACGTGCGGGGACGGAGCATTCTCCGCAAGGCAGATGAGGAAGGCATTGCCCTGCCTTCATCCTTGACGATGGAGCCCGCAAGCGACGAAATGGAACTGATTGAAGGCCTCCACGCGCTGCCCGACGTCATTGCCGAATCGGCCGTGACATACAACCCTTCTTTGGTGGCCAATTGGTGTTACGACCTGACCAAGGCGTTCAGCAGCTATTACCAAGACCACCCCATATTGGGAGCCGACCATCAGGCAACACGGGATTTCAGGTTGGTCCTCACAGAGCGCTTTACCCGCAGCCTCAAAACCGGAATGCACCTGTTGGGCATAGCCCTTCCGGAGCGGATGTGATCAATCCACCCTGCGGCGCACCACCTGGTTGTGGAAGGTGAACTCCACATTTCCCGCAGGCTTCTGCGGGGCTTCGAGGGACGCCTCATGGCGTCCTGCGGTACATTGAATGGAGGCTTCTCCCCCTTCCCACTGCAGCTTACAAGGTCCGGCCTCGTCCATCTCGATCACCACGACCAATCGGCCATCGTTGTGCCAAGTGCAGCCTGCTACGTGCGCATAGGCACCCCCGATTCTGTCCCGGCTCAGCATGCGCACAAAGCGCTTGTACAGGACATACAGCAACATGGCCATTAAGCCGACAAAAAGCACTTGTGAGAGAAGGTCCAAGGTGTGCATGATGGGCGCTTGCGCTAAGTGGGTTTAGAGGGCAAATATGCCACCCAAGGCTTGTACCGTTTGGTACCGGTGAAAAACAGCATCGGCGTTGGCCACCACCTCATGGATGGTCAAAGAGATGTACTTGCCCCCGCCACTGGTCTTGCGCTCTACGCGGACCTCCGGAGGGAAAATGGCCAGAATGGAATCGACTTTTTCCGGAAGGTTCGGTGCGATGAATTTGAACATGTATTCGGAAGGCCAATTGTGATGCGCATCCAAGCGCGCCCTCAATCCTGCCAATTCATCGTCCTGCATGGCACAAAGTTATCCCTTGAACAACAGAAAGGGGCACCCTGTATGGGCACCCCTTTCCTACTCATACCCGCAATGGGCTGGTTTTGGTCAAATGCGGTTGAGGTTACTCGGCACAATCCGATCCGTAGATCTGGAAGAAGTCGAGCAGGTCGTTGATGTTGATGGACCCATCACCGTTCAAGTCACCAGGACAAGGCGGTGTGTATTCACAACTTCCATCGTTTGTATTGGCCAACGGGTTGTAGTTCTCAGCCTGTGAGTCGGTGCAGCCTTCCAGTGGAAGGATACAACCAGAGTCAAAGTTGGCCGTGGGGTCATAGTTCAACGCCGTTGGGTCTGTGCAACCTGGGTAGAGGCAAGATCCATCGTCGGTTACTGCAGTGTCACTGTAGTTGGCCGCTGAAGCATCGGTACATCCCTCTACAGGGTATGAACAGAATCCACTGACGTTCGCGCTAGCGTCGTAGTTGTCCGCAGCGGGATCCATACAACCCAGGAACAAGCAAGAACCATCGTCTTCCAATGCCGCAGCGTCAAAGTTGACTGCTGTGGCATCTGTACAGCCTTCCATCGGATAGCTGCACTCTCCTTCGATGTTGGCCGCGCTGTCGTAGTTGTCCGCAGCGGGATCCATACAACCCAGGAACAAGCAAGAACCATCGTCGTCTGAAGCACCAGGCATGTAGTTCAAGGCTGCAACCTCGCTACAACCTGCCACCTCAAGTTCATCGCAGATGCCATCTCCGTCGGTGTCGTTCATGCAAGTGCTGCCATCACAATCATAGATTCCAGTGTACTCACAGCTTCCGTCATCGTTGGTCGCTCCTTCAGCATAGTTGCATGCCGCAGCATCCGTGCAACCGCAGGTGCTGTTGCCAATGGGGAATGTGATGATCAGGTCATCATCACCGCTGCCTTCTGGGAAGATCTGCAGCGAGATTTGACCGCTGATCGTTCCGCCGGTCGTGAACTGACCAAGCAATACACGCAGGTCGTCTCCTGCAACAGCGTTGGATGCGCCGTTGAGGGTAAACCAAGCACCGCCGAACATGCCGTCGATCGCGATGTTTCCACCTGCTTCGAACGGAGCAATCCAGTTCGAATCATCACTCTCAATGGCGGTGACTTCGATCTCTCCTCCTGCTGTATTGGCCGCCTCTGTCAAACCAATCGTGATGTAGCTGTCATACTCCAACTGGGGCGATATGCCAAACAAGAAGGGGTTCGTGTTCTGACCAAGTGCTCCACCGAACGGATCCTGATAGAATGAGGACGTCGTGTTGATGTAGGTCTCCAAGCCATCTTCACCCACAACGCTAGAAAGCACATCGGTTGGGTTGACCATGGTGACATACAAGCGGTAAGTTGTCATGCCCGGCACTCCGTCTACAGCCACTGTCTCAAGGTTGACACTGTACCCATCGATGACAGGTGCATTGAGGCAGCTGCAGTAGTCGCAGGAGCCGTCATCCACATTGGCGACCTCGAAGAAGTTGCAAGCAGAAGCATCTGTACATCCAGGGATGGTGGCCACCACACAAGATCCGTCGTCTTCATCCGCGAGCGGGTTGAAGTTGAGGGCTTCTGGGTTGGTACATCCAGCGTAGATACATGAGCCATCACCAGCTGCAGCCTGAGGATTATAGTTGGTCGCAGCAGGATCATCACAACCGAGGGTGAAGTTCACCGTCACCAATTGGGTCACGGTGGTTTCATTGCCACATTCGTCCATGATGGAGAATATCCGCGTTGCTTCATATCCGCCCACCGCTTGTGATGTGCATACATCGACAAACGTCATGCTCACTGAACTGCAAGCGTCCTCAGCTTCAGGGAATTCAACCGGTATGGTCTGCCCTGCTGACACTTCATATGTGGTGTCTGATGGGCTGCTGGTTACGGTCGGAGCCGTTGTGTCAATGAACGAAATGGTCTGGACATAGGTGCTGCTGTTGTCACAGCCATCCATGGCGGTGAAAGTCCGCAACACAGTGTATTGGCCTAAACAGTCGCCTTCGATGGTCTCATCTGAGAACGTCACGCTCACCGAGCCACAATCATCTGATGCCTCAGCTGTCGTGGTTGGCAAAGACTCGGAACACTCCAGTGAGAGATCCTCAGGCGTTTCCGTGAAGGTGGGCGCAGTGTTGTCGAGGAACGAAATGGTCTGGACATGGCTGGCGCTGTTGCCACAGCCGTCGGTTGCAGTGAAGGTGCGCACAATGATGCGGCTTCCTTCGCATGGGAAAGACTCCTCATCTGCGTAAGTCACCGTGACACCGGTGCAAGCATCCGTTGCCGTGGCCATCTCAAGGTTGTATTCCACTGAACAGTCCAAGGTTTGGTCTGCGGGTGTGAAATCAAACACAGGTGCCGTCATGTCCTCCAACGTGATCGTTTGAACATCTGAAGTGCTGTTGCCGCATGCGTCGGTCACCGTCCATGTGCGGGTGATGACATTGTTGGTCAAGCAGTTCAGTGGGTTCAGAGCGCCAACGCTGGCTGTTCCGTCCACCACGATCTCCATGGTGCTGCCGTCTGCTTCGTCGAGTACAAGCACAATCTCATCTGAGAGTGTGGTCACTGTCCAATTGGCAGATTCTGCATCCAAAAGCAATGAACCCATGTCGATGTTGGCTCCAACAATTCCTGCACCGGAGACATTGCTCATGCGCACTTCGATATAGTCGTAGCTCTCTGACTCGAGCACATCTGTTACGGTCAGGGCAATTTGACTGCCCGTCACGTCCACCTCGATGGCACCGCGGAGGTTCAATGGGTTTGAAGTTTCGTCTGCCGATGTCAGCTCCATGCCAGCACCGATTGTAACACCCGTGGCCTCCAGAACCCGTGGGAATGAAGCCAGGTTGTCCAAGCGCATTTCCACGCGGAAGTCCGCTGTCAAGCCCTCCAAGGAGAAGGTGCCGTCGGTCACCACATCAGAGTAGCTCACCGCAGGGGCTGCGTCGCAACCGTCGGCCGCGTCGGACACGTCACCTGAGTTGGCAGGAACGGGTTCTACTGAGCAGTCCAAGGTCAAATCTGCAGGAGCAGAGAAGGTCGGAGCCGTGGTGTCTTCAAAGGTCAACGTCCAATCGTGCGTGGCCGTGTTGCCACATGAATCTGTGGCAGAGAAAGTCCTGACCACCTGGTACTGACAATCATCCAAAGTCACCTCGTTGTCTGTGTAAGACACCTCGATGGCACCCGCACAAGCATCGTCAGCCGTCACATCGTGTGATGGAATCTCCGTACCGCACTCCAACGTCTGGTCCGCAGGAAGGCCTGCAAATACCGGAGCCTCGTCGTCCAATACACTGATGCTCTGGACTTCTTGTGAGAAGTTGCCACAAGCGTCAATCGCCGTAAACGTTCGGATGAGCGTGTAGCTGTTGGCGCAAGCACCTTCCACTACCGACATCTCTTCTGTAAGGTCAACCAATCCACAAGCGTCAGCAGCAGTGGGCATGGGGAAATCATAGTCCTCTTCACAGCCGATGGTGATGTCGGCAGGCACATCGCTGATGACAGGATCTGTCGTATCCACGATGGTGTAGACTGTGGTTTCGTTGCTGATGTTGCCACAAGCGTCTTCCGCGGCCCAGGTGCGCAGCAGGGTTCCTGAGTTTCCACAACCCGTCGACGTCATTTCGTCGGTGAAGGTGATGGTCACACCGTTGCAGTTGTCCACGGCCACGGGCTGGGCGCTGGGCAATGGATCGCCGCATTCTACCGTAGCATCGGCAGGAACATTGGTGAAGACCGGAGCCTGCTCATCGACCACATGGATCACATGAGAGACTGTATCGGCTTGGCCGAAGTCGTCTGTGACGATGTAGGTACGGATGATGTCATAAGTCTCGCCACAAGGGCCTTCTTCGATGGTGTCGCTGTAAGTGTAGGTCAAGTCCTGGTCACAGTTGTCTGTTGCCGCAGGTATCTCCAGTGCGATGTCTGCAGAGCAGCTCACGTTCAAGTCATCAGGAACGCTCGAGAATTGAGGCGCCTCGCTGTCAAACAGGCAAGCATCGTCGCAATCATACCCGAACTGTGGATAGTAGCAACTGCCGTCCTCGATGATGGCGCTGGCCGTGTAGTTACAGGCCGTGGCATCGGTACAACCACACTGGCTGCCACCGAATGTCAAGGTCACACGCTCTTGGTTCAGGTTGTTTCCCTCTGGGAATACCTGTACATAGAACTGTCCGCTCAATTCACCGTTGGTGGTCAACTGTGCCAAGAGCACTTTGTTGTCGTCACCCGCGATTCCGTTGGATACGTCTGGATTGACGAACCAACCTGATCCAATGATGTCGTCGATGGTAAAGCCTGAACCACTTTCGAACAAGGAGCTCCATGCTTCTGGCTCGGGCAGCCCTTGGACGTTGCCCTCTCCGTTGGCGGATACTGGGGCAGCATCGATGCCGATGGTGAACCAGCTGTCAAACTCAATGTCTGGGACAAAGCTGTAGAGAATGGGGTTGATGCCATTGGGGAACACACCTCCATTGGGGTGCTGATAGAAATCACCCGTAGTTTCTACATAGATCGGGTTTGATGATTGACCCGTCACCGCGCTCACCTTGTCGGTAGCATTCGGCGTTGTGATGTAGACACGGTAGGTGGTGTAACCTGCAATGGCATTGGTGGCATACTCCTCGATTTGCACGCCATAGCCTGGCGAGTCAGTGGTGTAACCAGAACAGCTGCAGAAGTCACAAGAACCGTCGTCTTCGTCGGCCAATGGTGCATAGTTGCAAGCCAAGGGGTCCATACAACCGCTGAAGTTGCCGTCAAATGCGTCGCAGATGCCATCTCCATCGCTGTCGACCAAGCAGTTGCCATCGCAGTCGTATTCAGGTGTTGGGAATGTGCAGCTTCCGTCGTCTGAAGTGGCAGTGTCGTCGTAGTTGCACGCCGCAGGGTCGATACAACCGAGGCAGCTCGTGAACTCACAGGATCCATCGTTGATGGTCGCATCGCTGTCGTAGTTGCACGCACTGGCATTGGTACAGCCTGTGCAGCTTTCATATTCACAGCTGCTGTCGTCAAACGTGGCGTCAGCGTCAAAGTTGCAAGCGCCTAAGTCCGTGCAACCCAGCGTCTCCTCCTCGTCACAAATGCCGTTGCTGTTGCCGTCGTTGATGCAATCTCCGTTGCAATCGAGGTTGGCTGCAGGAGGGTACGTACAAGAACCGTCTGAACTCGTCGCCGTTGCATCGTAGTTGCAGGCTGCAGCGTCGGTACATCCGAAGCAAGTGACGTAGTCACAGGATCCGTCGTTCTGCGTCACTGAAGCATCGTAGTTGCATGCTGCAGCGTCAGTACAACCGGCACAGCTGAGGGTATCGCAGCTTCCGTCGTCGAAGGAAGCATCATCGTCAAAGTTGCAGGCCTCTGGGTTGGTACAACCGTTCACCTCCACTTCGTCGCACAAACCATTGGTGTTGGCATCGTTGAGGCAGTCTCCAGAGCAGTCTACATAGTCCACACCGTAGATGTCTTCTGCATAAAGGCAGGTCACAGGGATGGTGGCTGTTGCATCATAGTTGCACGCCAATTCCTCTGTACAACCGGCACATGAGGAGAACTCACATGGGTTCTCGGTATCGCCGAAGTTGCAAGCGAAAGACAACTCACAACCGGTGGCCTCGATGACAGGAGCAGAGCCTCCGTAAGAACAACCGTAGGTCAAGAAGTCAGCTACGCCGTCTTCATAGTTGTCAGCAGCGGGGTCTCCACAGCATGCGTAGAAATCACAAGCACTGTCCAATTGGATGGTCGCGGTAGGATCGTAGTTGCAAGCGAAGGTGATCATACACCCTGCGCAGCTTTCAAACTCACAGCTTCCGTCGTCTACATTGGCGTCGAGGGCAAAGTTGCAGGCCCCAGCATCTGTACATCCAGGGTACTCACAAGAACCATCGCCAAAGTCAGCATCGGCATCGAAATTGCTCGCGGTTTCGTCGGTACATCCTCCGAAGAGGCAAGAACCATCATCGACCGTGGCTGTGCTGTCGTAGTTGAATGCTCCACTTTCGGTGCATCCCCTGCAGCTAAAGAACTCACAAGAGTTGTCGTTCAGTGTGGCTGTGCTGTCATAGTTACAGGCCAATTCGTTTGTACAACCTGCGCATGATGTCAGGTCGCAACTTCCATCATCGAGGTTGGCACCTGGAGTAAAGTTGCAAGCTTGTGCATTGGTGCACCCTTCGAACAAGCAGGACCCGTCGTTGAAGTCTACCGTAGCATCGTAGTTCGCAGCATCAGAATCGGTGCAACCTCCATAGAGACAGCCTCCGTCGTCCAACAACGCGGTGTCATCATAGTTGGCCGCTTGATCGTCCGTACAGCCATAGCAATCGAACGTACAGCTGTTGTCGTTTTCGGTTGCTGCTGGATTGAAGTTACACGCTGTCGACAGGTTGCAGCCCAGTACCTCGTTGAGGTCACAGATGCCGTCGTTGTCCTCGTCGGAAATGCAAGAACCGTCGCACTCGTATCCGTAGGCAGGATATGAACAGCTGCCGTTGTCGTCGGTCGCATTGTCCTCGAAGTTGCAGGCCGCATCATCGGTACATCCGGGAACTTCGTCCTCGTCGCATACGCCATCGCCATCGGCGTCGTTCAAGCAAACACCGTCGCAATCGAAGTGCGCTGCGCCGTAGAGATCGGCCGGATAGATGCAGTTATCGTTGTCCGTATAGGCTGTGGTGGGATTGTAGTTACACGCATCCTCCAATTGACAGCCGCACTGAGGCTCGCCCCAACGCACAGTCTGGAATTGCATGTTGGCGCCATCACCGTTCGGGAAGACCTGCACATACAGCTGTCCACTGAATACACCATCGGTTGTGAATTGACCAACAAGGACACGGAGGTCATCTCCGGCAATGCCGTTGGCAGAGCCGTTCAAGGCATACCATCCACCGCCGTACTGGCCGGAGAGTTCAATGTCGCCTCCATTTTCAAAGGATGAAATCCAAGGCTCACCCTCCACGATGGAGACCTCCCCTTCTCCTGCTGAAAGGTCAGCTGAAGATGTGAGTCCAACAGATACCCAGCTGTCGTATTGGACAGATGGGAATGCGTCGATCACCGCTTGGTTGATGCCATGGGCACTGGCTGAACCGAGCACATCCTGATAGAAGGACGTACTGGAGCGCACAAAGGCTGGGGTGAGTTCGTTGCCCGTAATAGCGCTGAGGAAATCATCAGCACTTTCGAGGGTGATGTAAACCTGGTATGTCGCCATACCGTCGATGCCGTTTTGAATGGTATCGATGTCCACATTGTACGGTCCAGTTGCGGCGTAAACACCGTCACAAGAGCAGTAGTCACAACTGCCGTCGTCTGCCGTAGCTACCTCGTTGTAGTTGCAGGCAGAGGCATCTGTACATCCGAGCACTTCCAACACCGTAATGGTCTGGATGGCTGTAGATGCATTGCCACAGGCGTCCACTGCGGTGAAAGTCCGGGTGATCAGTGCAAAGTCATTGGCACTGCCATCGACTTCGTCGGCATGCAATACCGTTGCGCCACTGCAGTTGTCCGCAGCTTCGGCCAGGACAACCTCTACGTCATCATACACGCCAACAGTGATGTCTGCAGGAACACTCGAGAAGACCGGAGCCACCGTGTCTACCACGGTGATGGTCTGGATATATGAACTGCTGTTGCCACAAGGGTCTACTGCAACGAAAGTCCTTGAAATGGTAGACGAACCTGCGCACTCGCCCTCTTCTGTAGCATCAGACTGGCTGGTCGTGACGTTGCCACAATCGTCGGCCGCCACAACGCTAGATGCTGGCAATGCTGCGTCACAGGAGATGATGGTGTCTGCGGGAACTTCCACAAATGTTGGCGCTGCATTGTCTTCGACCGTGATGACCTGAATGTCAACGGCTTCGTTTCCACAATCATCGATCACCCGCCAAGTCCTGGCAATTTGATCTCCGACGCAGGGCGACATGTTGAACATACCTGCATCGTTGTAGGACACTGAATAGGAATTGCAATCCTGCGCCGATGTCACATCACCGGTGTTGGCAGGAGACAGGTCGTCTCCGCAGAATACTGAAATGTCAGCTGGCGCCTCGAATACAGG
>CBFHUP010000010.1:0-292 GCA_965659115.1 uncultured Flavobacteriales bacterium
ATGCTGCCTCCCGCGGCCTCGATGGCCGTCTGAGCGGAAGCTGAAAATTTGTGCGCCGTCACTTTGATGCCGCCCTTCAACTCGCCGCGTCCGAGGATCTTTACCAGATCTTTCTTTTGGGCGATGCCGTTCTCTACGAGAAGCTCGGGGGTAATTTCAGTCAGTGACTTGCGGTCGATCAATTCCTGGAGTGTGTCGAGGTTGATGCCCTTGTACTCCACGCGGTTCGGATTTGTGAATCCGAACTTGGGAACACGGCGTTGGAGCGGCATCTGGCCGCCCTCGAAACCAA